>DATFXA010000253.1:0-7644 GCA_035258645.1 Gaiellaceae bacterium | reverse complement strand
TTCGGCCGGAGCACCTCTCCTGCTACGAGCTCGAGGCGAAGCCCGGGACGCGGTTCGCACACGTGCACGGGGAAGAGCTCCGTCGCCAGGCGGTTGCGATGGAGGGCTACTTCGAAGCCGTCGTCGAGACGCTCGTTGGGGTGGGCTACCGCTGGTACGAGACAGCGAACTTCTGCCGGCCGGCGGACGCGGACGGCCGCGATTTGCGCTCGCGCCACAACCTCGCCTACTGGCGCGGGCGCGACTACGTCGGGCTCGGCATCGGGGCGGTGTCGACGGTTCGGGGACAGCGCTGGCGGACGACACCCCGACTAGGTCCTTACCTTGCGGCATTGCGCGCCGGCCGGCCGCCGCTGCGCGAGCTCGAGCCGCTCGCGGACTCGGTGCGGCGGAAAGAGCGCGTGATGCTCGGCCTGCGGCTCGACGAGCCCCTGGAGGTTGCGACCGTCGCGGCTTCGGTCGATCCGGACGCGCTTGCCCGCGTGCAACGGCTCGGGCTGGCCGAGCTGCTGCCGCTCGAGCCGGGACGTGTCGGGGAAGCCCTGACGCTCACACGCCGCGGCCGGCTGCTCGGAGACGCGGTGACGGCTGACCTGCTCGCCTAAAATCCCTGCAGAGATGCCAAATACTGCCCCGACCTACCTGACCGACCGGCAACGTTCGCTCCTCCGCGGCGTCGTTGAGCAGCACATCGCAACGGGCCAGCCGGTGGGCTCGAAGACGCTCGTCGAGCGAACCGGCCTGCAGGTCTCGTCGTCCACGGTCCGCGCCGAGCTCGCGGAGCTCGAAGCGCTCGGCCTGCTCACGCACCCTCACACCTCGGCCGGCCGCGTGCCGACAGAGGCGGCGTACCGCTACTACGCGGACGGCCTGCTCGAGCGCTTGGAGCCGAACCCCGGCCCCTTCCCGCTCGACCTGCGTGCCGCGCAGGCCGAGGTCGAGTCCGCGTTGCAGGCGACGACCGAGATGCTCTCGGCAGTGACCCGGCTGCTCGCGCTCGTCTCGGCGCCGCCGCTCGAGAGCGCCACTATCCGCCACGTCGAGGTCCTGCTCCTGCAGCCCCAGGTGGTGATGATCGTCGTCATCACCTCCGCCGGGACGGTGACCAAGCGTGTCTACGCCTTCGCCGAGCCCGTCGACTCAGGACTTGCGAACTGGGCCGGCCAGTACCTGAACGACACGCTCGCGGGCGTGCAGCCCGGTACCCACCAGCTGAGACAGCGGCTCGAGGATCCGAGCCTCTCTGAACGCGAGTCGGCGTTTCTCGCGACCCTGCGTCCGACGTTCACCGAGCTACCCCTGGAGGGCCAGAGCCTCTACGTCGGCGGCACCGCGAGCCTGCTCGAAAGCGCGCGGGGGGACGAGCTCGAGGCGTATCAGCGGCTGCTCGAAATGCTCGAGAAGCGCGCCGCGCTGCTCGGCATCCTCGGCCAGGCGCTTGACCCGCGCCGGCCGTTCGTCCGGGTCGGCGTCGAGCTCGAGCATCCGGACCTTCAGCGGCTCTCCCTGGTCGGGGCGGCGTACGGTGTCGCGAACCGCACGCTCGGCGCCGTCAGCCTGCTCGGCCCGGTGCGGATGGACTACGAAAAGGCGCTCCGCTCGGTGCGCGGAGCCGCCTCGGAGCTCTCGCGTTTCGTCGAGGAGTTCTACGAGCGCAATTGACGGCAGGCCTCGGAGCTAGATTCTGCTGATGGCGACGACGCAGCGGGACTACTACAAGGTGCTCGGGGTCGCCCGCGGGTCCGACGAGGCCGAGATCAAGCGGGCCTTCCGCCGGCTTGCGCGGGAGCTGCATCCCGACGTCTCGACCGCGCCCGATGCCCAGGAGCGTTTTCGCGAGGTCGTCGAGGCGTACGAAGTCCTGTCGAAGCGCGAGACGCGGGAGCTCTATGACCGCTTCGGGCACGCCGGTCTCCGCGGCGGAGGCTTCACGCCGACCCAGTTCGACTTCGGCAGCCTCAACGACCTGTTCGCAGCCTTTTTCGGCGACGATCTCTTCGGCGTCGGCGGCCGCCCCAGTCGCGCGCGCGGGGCCGATCTCGCGATCCAGGTCCAGATCGAGCTGCTCGAGGCGGCGAGCGGAATCACGCGGAACGTTTCGCTCCCGGTCGCGGTCATCTGCGCCACATGCTCCGGCACCGGCGCCGCACCGGGAACGAGCCCGGTCATCTGCGAGACCTGCGGAGGCGCGGGACGGTTGCAGAGGGTCTCTCGTAGCGCCTTCGGTGAGTTCGTCCGCACGCAGACGTGTCCGGCCTGCGGGGGCGCCGGACAACGGATCGAAGAGCCGTGCCCGGACTGCGATGGCGAGGGGCGCAGGCTCGAGGAGCGCACGCTCGATGTCGAGATCCCCCCGGGAATCCACGACGGCCAGCAGATTCGGATCTCGGGAGAAGGTCATGCCGGCGCGGCCGGCGCGCGGGCCGGCGACGTCTACATCGATGTGCGCGTAAACCCCGACCCGCGCTTCGTTCGCGAGGGCAACGACATCTTCTCGACGGTCGATCTGACGATCACCGAGGCGGCGCTCGGGACGGCGGTGAACGTGCCCACGCTGGACGGTGACAAGGAGCTCGAGTTCTCCGAGGGGACGCAGTCTGGCGAGATTCGCGTGCTTCGCGGTCGCGGGATGCCGGTTCTGCAGGGGTTCGGCCGGGGTGACCACCGCGTCCTGGTCAACGTCGCGGTCCCGCGCCGCCTGACCGACGAGCAGCGGCGGCTGCTGGAGGAGTTCGCGCGCTCGACGGACGACGAGACCTACAAGGTCGACGAGGGCTTTTTCGAGAAGCTCAAGAGCGCCTTCCGCTGAGCGGCCTGCGACGCGTCTCGGTCACGGTCGGCGGCGAAGCCGCGGAGGCCGCGCGAGCGGAGATGCTCGCTCTCTTCCCCGAGGGCTTCGAAGAAGCCGATCGGGGCGACGAGTTCGAGCTCAGCGCCTATACCGACGAGCGAGGCGAGGCTCGAATGGCAGCAGTCTTCGGGGCCGTTGCCGCCCGGGAGGTGCCGGCCGATTGGGCGGAGCGGTGGAAGCACTTCCACCGCCCGGTGCGCGCCGGTCGGATCTGGATCGTGCCTCCGTGGGAGCAGGCTCCGCATGACGAGGAATCGATCACGATCGACCCGGGCCGTGCGTTCGGGACCGGGACGCATCCGACGACGCGGCTATGCCTCGAGCTCGTGAGCGAGCTCGAGCCCTGCTCCCTCGTGGATGTCGGCTGCGGCTCCGGCGTGCTTGCGATTGCCGCCGTGAAGCTGGGCTTCGCGCCGGTGATGGGCCTCGACAGCGATCCGCACGCGATCGCTGCGGCTGAGGCAAACGCGTCCGCGAACGGGGTCGAGCTCGAGCTACGGCTCGCGGACGCGCGCGTCGACCCGCTTCCGAGGGCCGACGTTGCCGTCGCGAACATCAGTGAAGAGCTCGTCGGAGCGGTCGGAGCGCGACTGGACTGCTCGCTGCTCGTCACCTCCGGGTATTTCGAGCCGCACGTCCCGAGCCTGCCGGGTTTCCACAGGCTCGCCCGGCGACGCTTCGACGGCTGGGCTGCCGATCTCCACGGTCGGGAGTAGCATCCCGCGCCGTGGCGCGCTTCTCGGTTCGCTTTCTCGGCTGCAAGGTCTCGCAGACGGATGCCCAGGCGGTGCGTGAGCGACTGCTCGCAGACGGCCACGTCGAGTTGGACGGCGCCGATGTTGCGGTCGTCAATACCTGCTGTGTCACGCGTGAGGCGGTGCGCAAGTCGCGACACGCCGTTTCGCGGGCCGCACGGACGCACGCTCGCGTGTACGTCACGGGCTGTGGCGCCAACCTCGCCGGCGAAGCGTTCGCCGGAATGCCGGCCAACGTTCAGGTCGTCGCGCGGCCGAGCGAGGAGACGCCGGCGTTCGTCGCAGGCGATGTCGGGGCGATCGGCTGTGTCCGGAGCGAAGCGCGGCTCGGTCGCGTGCGCGCCTTCGTCAAGGTGCAGGACGGCTGCAGCTTCTCCTGCAACTTCTGCGTCGTTCCCCTCGTGCGCGGCGCCTCGCGCAGCCGCAGGGCGGCGGCGGTGCTCGCCGAGATTCGGCGCCGAGTGGAACAGGGGCACCGTGAGGTAGTGCTGACCGGCATCAACCTTGGCTGTTATCGGGATCGAGAGTCCGGTTACACACTCGCTCGCTTGCTCCGAGAGGCGGGGGCAATCCCGGGCCTCGCGCGTCTTCGCCTCTCGTCGATCGAGGTCAATCACGTCAACGACGAGCTCGCCTCAGCGTTGCGCGAGACGCCGGTCTTGGCGCGGCACCTGCACGTGCCCTTGCAGTCGGGCGACGACCGCGTGCTCCGCGCGATGGCGCGCCGTTACACGACCGCGACCTTCCTACGGCGCCTCGAACCGCTCCAGGACTTCAACCTGACCACCGACGTCATCGTCGGCTTTCCCGGAGAAGACGAGCTCGCGTTCCAGCGGACCGTTCGCTCCGTCCGCCAGGCGGGGATCACGAAGGTCCACGTCTTTCCCTATTCGCCGCGCCCGGGAACTCGGACGGCCGCCGACGACACGGTTCCGACGCCTGTCAAGAAGGACCGAAGTGCGCGGCTCCGCGCTGTCTCGCACCAGGCGTGCGTGGAGCGCTGGCGCTCGAAGCTCGGCACGGACGACATCGTGCTCGTCGATCGTCCGGGACGCGGTTACGGCGACGATTACTCGCCGTGGCTCGTCGACGCGCCGGTCGGCGAGCTCGTCCGTGTCCGCGCGGCCGCGGTCTCGGAGGAGGGGATTCTCGCTGCCTGACTCTGGCGAGAACGACTGTCTCTTCTGCCGGCTGTACAGGGAGGGCGACCATGTCCGAGAGGCGCCGGGGGTCGTCGCGATCACGGACATCAACCCGCGGGCTGACGTCCATCTGCTCGTGATCCCGGAGCGGCACGTCCCGAGCTTCCGCGAGATCGCCGAGTTCGAGCCGGACGAGGCGAAGCGCATGCTCGACTTCGTGGCCGACACCGCCCGCGAGGCCGGGCTCGACGACTACCGCGTCGTTGTCAACGTCGGCGAAGGCGCCGGCCAGACGATCTTCCACCTCCACTGGCACATCCTCGGCGGGCACACGATGGGACTTCCGTAGTGAGCCTGATCGCGCGCCTCGAGGACGAACTGAAGCAAGCGATGGTCGCCCGCGACGAGTCGCGACGCGACGCGCTGCGCCTGATTCTCTCCAGTCTTCGGTCGGCCGAGAAGGAGCTGCAGCGGCCATTGCACGACGACGAGGAGTTGCAGGTGCTCCAGCGCGAGCGCAAGCGCCGGCTCGAGGCGGCCGAAGCCTTCCGCGGCGCGGGCCGCGAGGAGCAGGCGCGCGCGGAAGAGCAGGAGCTCGCGGTCCTGGAGGAGTTCATGCCCGCACCGATGTCCGAGGAGGAGCTCGAGGAGATCATCGACGACGCGATCGCCGAGGTCGGCGCGACCAGCATCCGCGACCTCGGCCGGGTGATGGCCGACGTGATGCCGCAGGTGTCGGGGCGGGCCGATGGCTCGGTCGTCAGCCAGCTCGTGCGCGAAAAGCTCGCCTGAGCGCGCTCAGGCTCTCCTCGCGCGCTCCGGTTCTCTGCGTGTCCGCCGTTCCACCTCTACGCTGGCGGTTCCAGGTTGACGCGCGCGCGTGCCCCCACCCTTTCAATGGGTGGGGTTTCACCCGCCACCCTCGTCCCCGACGCTAGCGAGTTTGGGCCGACCGATGTGTCACGGCGGCGCGACGATTGTGGAACTTTCGCTCCCCGCCCGCAGGCCACCGGTCGGTCGGCTCAGCAAGGCCCGGCGCCTCCGCGACCGGACCGTCGGCTACGGGCGAGTGAGCCCAGGCGGTCCCTACACTGAGACCCCGGTGCAGGAGGTTTTCTCTGTCTCGAACGAGGTCGCGGCCGAGCTGGCCACGATCGGCGACGGCGTGCTCGGCGCGCTGCGTGACCGGCTTCGCTGCACGATCCTCCTCCGCGGAAACCGGCTCACGATCGAGGGCGACGAGCCGCACGTCGAGCAGGCCCGGGCCGTCGTCGACGAGCTCGCAGAGCTGGTCGAGGGGGGTCACGACATCAGCCCGACGACGGTCGACGCCGTCCTCTCCGCGCTCGAGCAGACCGAGGACATCCGCGAGGTCTTCGACGACGTGGTCTGGCGCCACCGCGGCAAGAAGATCGCCCCGAAGACCGTCACCCAGAAGCGCTACGTCGATTCGATCCGCAATCACACCGTCACCTTTGGGATCGGCCCGGCGGGAACGGGAAAGACGTATCTCGCGATGGCGCTTGCCGTCGCCGCGCTTTCGAACCGAGAGGTCGGCCGGATCATCCTCACGCGACCCGCGGTCGAGGCGGGCGAGCGGCTCGGCTTCCTGCCCGGAACGCTGCTCGAGAAAGTCGATCCCTACCTGCGACCACTCTTCGACGCGCTCTACGACATGCTCGAGCCCGACCGGCTGACGGCGCACATGGAGAAGGGGGTGATCGAGGTCGCGCCGCTGGCGTTCATGCGCGGGCGGACGCTGAACGACTCGTTCATCATCCTCGACGAGGCTCAGAACACGAGCCCGGAGCAGATGCAGATGTTTCTCACCCGCCTCGGTTTCGGCTCGAAGGTCGTCGTCACCGGCGACGTCACTCAGGTCGACCTGCCGCGCGACCAGGCGTCGGGGCTGATCCAGGTGCAGGACATCCTCGGCACGCTCGACGGCGTCGCGTTCGTCCGGTTCGGGCACGAGGACGTCGTTCGCCACAAGCTCGTCCAGCGAATCGTCGAGGCGTACCGGTTGCACGCGGAGGAGACCGGCACCGAGCGGAGCAGATAAGGACGTGATCGCGGTCGAGGTCTCGAATCGGAGCGGCGTCGCGGTGGACGAGGAGGGCGCGAGGGCGCTCGCATGCCGCGTGCTCGAGGCCGAGGGCGTTCTCGACGGGGAGCTCGGCCTGGTCTTCGTCGGGCCGAGCGAGATCCGCGAGCTGAAGCGCGAGCATCTCGGGATCGACGAGCCGACCGACGTGCTCTCGTTTCCGATCGACGGACGCGAGCGCCTGCCCGGCGGAGTGCCGCGGCAGCTCGGTGACGCGGTCCTCTGTCCGCAAGTGGTCGGTGAGGCCTGGCGCCGGCCGCTCGTCCACGGCCTGCTGCACCTGCTCGGCTACGAACATGGGGCAGAGATGGAGGCCAAGGAGCAGTCATGGCGCGGCTGATCAGTCCCCGAACGAGGCTGAGAGGCAACGGTGACGCTGCCGGGGAGCGGGACCGGCTGCGCGGGCCGCTTCGGCGCTCACCATCGATCCTCGAGAGCTTCAACTTCGCCTTCGAAGGGATCATCCACGTGCTCCGGACACACCGGAACATGCGCGTGCACTTCGCGGTCGCGATCATCGTGCTCGTCGCCGCGGTCTGGGTCGGTGTTTCGAAGCTCGAGCTGATCGCCCTGCTGCTCGCGATCGCCTTCGTCTTCATCACGGAGATGATCAACTCGGCGCTCGAGCAGGCGATCGACGTGGCCACGACGTCGTTCGATCCGCTGGCGAAGCTCGCCAAGGACGTCGCCGCGGGTGCCGTCCTGATCGCGACGGTGAATGCGGTCGCGATCGGCTACCTCGTCTTCTCGGGAGAGGTTGCCGAGCGGAGCACCCGTCTGCTCGATCGTCTC
>DATFXA010000252.1:0-2174 GCA_035258645.1 Gaiellaceae bacterium | reverse complement strand
GTACGAGCGAACGTGAAACTCGTTCCGGCGCAGCTGTCCGCGCAGGCGCAACCGTGTCCCGGGCTGGAGCTTGTCCGCCAGCCACGGCTGGTTGAACCAGACGGCCGAGATCTCGCCGCTCTCGTCGCGGACCGCCGCCTTCAACACTGTCAGGCGCCGCCTGGTCGGGCGGAGCGAGACCCGCCTGACCTCGCCCGCGATCACGGCCTCCTCCTCGCCGAACAGGCTCGAGATCGGCGTCTCGCCGACCGCCTGCTGGTAGTCACGTGGCCGGTGCTCGAGCAGGTCGCGGAGGGTCCGCAGGCCGAGCTTCGCAAGCTTGCCGCGTTGCGACGGACCGACTCCAGGGAGCGTGTCGAGCGAACGCCCCAGCACGGTGCGCGTCGTCGGCTGGCGGCCTCTCGTCGGCGGCCAGCGGTCAGGTCGCTCGCTGCCGGCAAAGCCTCGGAGCTCACTCATCGGTGAACCAGAACAGCCCGACCGTGCCGGGGCCTGCGTGCGCGCCGAGCACCGGGCCGAGCGTGACCGCGAGCTCGAGCTGCGCCTGCGGCCGCGTCCGCTGCACCAGCTCCCTCAACGCCTCCGCACGATCCGGCGCATCGGCGTCGGCGATCGCGACTCGCAGGCCCGGTTCGTCGACCGAGCCGGACTCGAACGCCGTGATGAACTCCTGGAAGGCACGCTGGTTGCCGCGCACGCGGTTCAGCGGAACGACCTCGCCCTCGCGGATCGTCAGGATCGGCTTCACGCGCATCAGGCCGCCTGCCCACGCCGCCGCCCGGCCGATCCTCCCGCCACGGGCGAGGTAGTCGAGCGTGTCGAGCGTGAAGATCAGCTTCGACTCGCGGCGATGCCTCCCGATGAGCTCCTCGAGCTCATCGTCGCTCGTCTCGCGCTCGAGCCGCCGCTGGACCGCCAGACCGAGCATTGCAATCGCCGCGGAGGCGGTCTCGGTATCAACGATGCGGATCCGGTCGCCGAAGTCGGCCGCCGCAATGCGCGCACTCTCGACTGTGCCGGAGAGGGTGCCGGCGATGTGGAGCGAGTAGATCCGCTCGTACTCACCAAGCTGCTCGTAGACGGCCTGAAAGTCCCCGGGGGTCGGCTGGGAGGTGGTCGGCATGACGGGCGAGGTGCGCAGCCGAGCGTAGAACTCTGCGGGCGCGAGGTCGACGTAGTCGCGAAAGCTCTCGTCCCCGAACCGGACGTAGAGCGGGACGACGCGCCAATTCGGAAAGCGTTCCGGCGCTTCGGGGAAGTCGGCGGTCGAATCGACGACCACCGCCGTGTTCTCCGCGTTCAGCTGCACTTACGGGGCGGTGCTCCTGCCCGCCGCGCGGTGGATCGCCGCGACGATGTCGTCGAGCTCGCCGTCCTTGCTCAGGCAGTCGACCGCGCCGGCGTCGCTCAGCGCCTGGCGCTCGCGCAGATTCGCCGATGCAGTCAGGCCGATCACCGCGGCGTCAGGGTATGCCCCGAGCACAGCCGCCGTGGCCTCGACACCGTCCATGCCCGGTAAGCGGTAGTCCATCAACACGACGTCGGGCCGCAGCTCACGCGCGAGCTCGACCGCTTCGGAACCGTCCTCCGCCGCGCCGACGATCTCGATGTCCGAGCGCAGTCCCAGCACGAGCTCCAGACCTTCGCGGAAGACCCGGTTGTCCTCGACCAGGACGACGCGAATCGGCTGCTCCACCACCCCGAATGTAGCTGGCTACTCGGCCGAGACGAGCAGCGGGTACAACGGCTGGCCGCCCTCGTGAACCTCGATCTCGAGGTCGGGGTTCGACAGCTCGAGGTCGGTCAGCAGCTGCGAGAGGTCCGGCTGTTCCTCACCCGTAAGGAGTGTCATCAGCTCCCGCGGCTCGGCGAGCAACCGCTCCAGGATCGCCCGCGCCACAGGCTCGAAGTCGGCGCCTCCGGTGACCGGCTCGTCACCCAGCAGGCCGAGGTACTCGCCCGCTTTGACGGGACGACCGTTCAGCTGGACATCCCTGGAGGCCGTTGTCACCGCGCCCGTTGCGACGCGAGCGGCCGCCTCGACCATCGTCGCTTCGTTCTGCTCGGCAGACAGCTCCGGGTTGAAAGCGACGAGGGCGGCGAGGCCGGCCTGCACCGAGCTCGTCGGCACCACGCGGGCCGGCTTGGTCGCGAGCGTGACGGCCTGCTCGGAG
>DATFXA010000251.1:0-3649 GCA_035258645.1 Gaiellaceae bacterium | reverse complement strand
GTACGGCCCTCGCGATCGAGCACCTCGCGCAGAGCGCGGATCGAGACCTCGAGCTGGTCGAGGCTCGGCTCGCGCGTGGTCAGTCGCTGAAGCCAGAGCCCGGGCGCCAGCAGCGTCATCAGCACGCGGTTGTCCGTGTGCTTGCCGGCGAAGCGGATCAGCTCGTAGGCGATCCCCGCGATCACCGGGAGCAGCAGGATCCGCGTCGCGATCAGCCAGTACCAGACAGGTCGGCCGAAAAACGCGAAGACGAAGATCGCGATCACCATCACCCAGAGCAGGAACGCCGTCCCGCAGCGGGGGTGGATCAGCGAGAACCGTTGGACGACGCGTGGCTCGAGCTGCTCGCCGGCCTCGTAGGCGTTGATCGCCTTGTGCTCGGCGGCGTGGTACTGGAAGACGCGCCGCAGGTCGGGCAGCAGCGAGATCAGCACCAGATAGAGGATGAAGACGCCCACGCGGATCATTCCTTCGACGATCACGAACCAGCCCGCGTCGATGCCAATCCAGTCTGTCAGCAGCGCCGGCCCTACTTTGAAGAGCAGCACCGCGAACCCGATGGCGATCGCGAACGCGAAGATCAGCTGGCCGCGGGTGAGCTCGGTGGCGACCTCCTCGTCGCCTTCCTCCTGGGCCGCGTAGTTCGCGGAGATTGCGAGCGCGCGGAACCCGATGGCGAGCGACTCGCCCAGGGCGACCACGCCGCGGATGATCGGCAGGCGCAGCACCCAGTGGCGGGTCATGGGCGAGACGACCGGCCGTGAGACATGCACGATCTCGCCGTCGGGCTTCCGGACTGCGACGGACCAGTTCGAGGGGCCGCGCATCATCACGCCTTCCAGGACGGCCTGCCCACCGATGAGCGATGACATGTCTTCTAGGTCGACTTGGCGGCCTGCGCCCGCTCGAGGCGGCGCTGGAAGCGCTCGACCCGGCCCCCCGTGTCGACGAGCTTCTGCTTGCCCGTGTAGAAGGGGTGGCAGTTCGAGCAGATCTCGACGTGCAGCTCCGGCTTCGTCGAACGGGTCTGGAACTCGTTCCCGCATGCGCAGTGAACGGTCGCGAGCACGTATTCGGGATGGATGCCGGCCTTCATCGCCCGGCCAGAATAGCAGCCGCCGTCTCGGCCGAGACGTTGCCTCCAGAGACGACAGCCGTGACGGCTTTTGCGCCGTTCAGCGGGACTTTTCCCGCCAGGAGGGCCGCAACGGCCACCGCCCCGGCCGGCTCACACGCGAGTTTGGAGCGGCCGTAGAGGAAGCGGAAGCCCGCTTCGATCTCCTGCTCGCTGACGAGCACCGACTCGACCCCGCGGGCCCGGCAGACCGCGATGCAGTTCTCGCCGGCAAAGGGAGCGCTGAGACCGTCCGCGATCGAGTTCGGATGGACGGTCACCGGGTGGCCGGCGCGCAGGCCCTCATGCAGCGCGCGGGACCCGTCGGGCTCGACCGCGACGACACGGCCTTGGGCCCCAGCTGCGATGCCGCTGACGAGGCCTCCTCCGCCGGCCGGGACGACGACCACGTCCGCGTCGGGTGCTTCCTTCTCCAGCTCGAGCGCGATCGTGCCGTGACCGGCGATTGCAAGCGGGTCGTTGAAGCCGTGGACGAGGGTGCGACCGGTCTCGGCAAGCAGGCGGTCGAGGCGCTCGAAGGCAGAGGCCGGGTCGGATGCTTCAAGGTCGACCGTGCCGCCGTAGGCCCTCGTCGCCGCGAGCTTCTGTTCACTCACTCCCTGCCACATCACGATCAGCGCGTCGACACCTTCGAGTCCCGCGCCGTAGGCGAGCGCCTGCGCGTGATTGCCGGCCGAAATCCCGATCACCCCGCGCGCCTTCTCCTCCGGAGACAACGAGGCGAGCTTGTTCAGCACCCCCCGAGCTTTGAAGGAGCCCGTGCGCTGAAAGAGCTCGGCCTTCAGGTAGACCGGAAGGCCGACGACCTGTGCCAGCGAGGCCGAGGTCAGGGTCGGCGTTCGGTGGACGCGCCCGGCGATCGTCTCGCGGGCCGCGAGCACGTCTTCGCGGGTGATGGGCGACGAGGGGATGGCTGACCTTAGCCCTTACTTGCTCTTGAGAAATTGCTGTTTCACTCCGAAAGAGTGGGTGTGAAGACTCGCCGCTCCGCTGTCGTCGTCGGGCTCATCATGATCGCGCTCGCCGCGACGGCCACCGGCGCTTCCGCATCCACGAAAGTGGAGTACGGCGTCCAGGACGACGCCTGGCTCGAGGTCGGGACGACCAAGTCGCCCTCGCTTGTCGAGCGTCTGGAGACGCTCGACCGGCTCGGCGTCGACGTCGTCCGGTACACGCTCCGCTGGGACCATGTCGCCCCGAGCCGGCCGACGAAGGCCGCTAGTCCGGACGACCCGGCCTACGACTGGAGCTCCGCCGACGCACTGCTCGCGGGGCTGCAGGCACACGGGATCGACGTCGTGCTGACGATCTGGGGGACGCCTTCGTGGGCGAACGGCAAACGAAAGCCGAACTGGGCGCCCAAGAGCCGCTCGGCGTTGGCCCTCTTCGCGACCGCGGCGGCGAAGCGCTATCCCTGGGTACACAAGTGGGAGATCTGGAACGAGCCGAATCAACTCGGGGGTCTCGACCCGAACTCGCCCAGGCTCTACGTGCAGCGGCTCCTGAACCCGGCCGTCGCAGCGCTGCACGCGGCCGACCCCCGCAACGTCGTTGCCGGCGGAGCGACCTCCCCGCGGGCCACGCGTACAGCCCTCTCGGCGGTTTCCTTCATGCGCGGCATGCGCTTGGCGGGCGCGAGATTCGACGTCTACTCGCACCATCCGTACCCGCGCTGGTTCGGTCCCGGCCGCCCCGAAACGCCGCTGCAGACCCTTCCCTGTACGCGCTGGCTGACGATGGCCAGCCTGCAGTGCCTGCTACGGGATGTCGCCCGCAACTTCGGGCCGAAGCACGTCTGGCTGACCGAGTACGCCTACAAGACGAATCCGCCCGACAGGCACCGGGGGGTTGCGCCCGTGCTACAGGCTCGCTATCTGGCCGAGGCGGCGCGGCGTGTCTACCAGGCTCCGCGGGTCGACCTGTTGATCAACTTCCTCATCCGCGACGAGCCCGTCGTCGGGCGCTGGGCGAGCGGCTTCTTCACTGCCGGCGAGGTGGTCAAGCCCTCGTTCTTCTCCTTCATGCTCCCGCTCGCGGAAGTCGGCCGGCGCGGGGGCACGACGACCCTCTGGGGCCAGGTACGCCCACGGTTCGGGCCGCAGCCCTACCTGCTCCAGCGCTGGTCGCGTGGAAGGTGGCTGCCGGTCGGCACCGTGGCGATCACCGGCACCGCGGGCTTCTTCACGCGCGTCGTCTATGCCCCCAGGGGCTCGAAGTTTCGGATCTGGTCGCTGCTCGACGACACCTTCAGCCCGGCCCTGACGATTCGGTGAACGCTCCGCTACTCAGTGACTCATCGTCCCGGCGACGTGCCCGACCTTGAGGAGCCCGACCTCGCCGAGGTTGACGCTCGCGAAGCTATGCGAGACGAACGGGTAGATCCCCGGGTTGGCGATCTTGACGTCGAAGACGCCGCCGCCTCCGGCCGGCACGACCGAGGTCTGGATGTCGTGCCGAGGAGTATCACGGAGAGCTGACTCGACCCAGGCGTGAGAGAGGATCGTCCCGACGACG
>DATFXA010000250.1:0-2655 GCA_035258645.1 Gaiellaceae bacterium | reverse complement strand
TTGTCGAGGTCGGATGCCTGGGAGGCCGCGGACGCACCGGCACCGTGTTGGCCTGTATGGCCGTCCTTGCCGGTGTGCCGCAGGCGAAGGCGGTGGCTTGGGTGCGGGCTTCCTACTGGCCCGAAGCCGTGGAGACGGCCGACCAGGGGCGTTGGGTGCGCTGGTTTGCAGATTGGGCGGACGCTCGCCTCTAGCTTGGGGCGATCTGCCGCAGGCGGCGACGTTCCGCCAGCGAGGGCGACAGGCTGGCGGCCCCGACGATGACTGCCGAGCTGAAGGCGATCCAGAAGTAGATGGCAAGCACGACGCCGAGGCCTCCGTAGTCGCGGGCGTAGAGGTTCACCCAGAAGTCCATCACCCGGCTCGAGATGAGCATCAGCACGACGAGGCCTAGGGCGGTCACCAATGCTCCGGGGAGGAGGTCGCGCCGCGAGACCAGCTTGTGGGCCAGCAGCCAGGGCGCCCACGTGAAGAACAACACGAGCAGCCCGACCCAGCCGACTGCGAGCGCATTTCCTACCCAGGAGGCGCTCCCCTTCAGCTCGGTCAACTGGACGAGCAGCACCAGGATCAGCCCGTATAGCCCGAGCAAGACCGCTGCGTAGAGGGCCTGGTCGCTCTGTCTACTCGGCAGTTGAACCTGCCACGAGCGTGTATGTACGAGCTGCAGAACTCTCCCGAAGTTGAGCCCGAAAAACAATGCTCCCGCGATCGCGAACAGCGCCGAGCCGAGCTCGTGCGTCCGATCCTGGACGAGCACGTTCCGCAGCAGCTCGGCAGTCGAAGCATTCAGCCCGTAGTGGTGAATCAGATGTTTGGCCAGTGCGGCCGGATGCGACTCGAGGTATTCCTCCATCACGAGCAGCGCGGGGAGGACGGCCACGAGCACGTAGAGGGAGAGCAATGCCGACTGGAGCGGTCCCTCGATCGCTCGGTAGTGCCGCCAGCCTCCGATCACCACGCCCTGCGGCGAGGCTGGATCCTGTCGCTCGACCCACGCGTGACCGCGCTGCGTGACCGCTTCGACCCGGCTGATCGGACTCCGCATCCTGACTCGCATTGTCTTGGAATGATTGACGGCGCCCCGGTCGTAGACTCGTTCTATGGCGACAATGGCCGACCTCGACGAGCTCGCGCTAGCCCTGCCCCAGGCGACGAAAGAGGTTTCCGAGGACGGCCGTCCCTCATATCTCGTCCACGGCAAGCGGTTCTGCCTTCAGCGCAGTCGCCGTCCCGATGCCGTCGACCCGAAAACGGGCGAACGGCTCGACGACGTTTTGATGTTCCGCGTCGAAGACCTGGACGTGAAGGAGTTGATCCTCTCCGACGACCGGGGCATCTACTTCACGACCCCACACTTCAACGGTTACCCCGCGGTGCTCGTCCGCATCCCCGACCTCGCGAAGCTCGATCGCGAGGAGCTGTTCGACCTCGTCGCCGAGGCCTGGCTCACGCGCGCGCAGAAGCGGGTCGCTAAGGCGTGGCTCGCGGAGCAGCGGGCCGCAGATACCTAGGACTCGGCGATCTCGACGCGCCGGTCGGCGACGCAGTTGCGCGCCCACAACTCGGCCGCCTCGACGATTCGGCCCGCCAGCACGTCGGCTTCATGCTCGTCCTCCGGGATGTGCTCGGGGTCGACGTCGATCCGGACCTGGTGGAGCGAGGCCTCAGAGTCCTCGCCGACCTCATGGCGATGCTCGGCAATGATCGTGATCTCGCCCACCTTCCTCAGCAGCGCGTGGGCCAGCTCGTCGATCTCGGCCGGGGTCGCTGCGCGGCCGGCGAAGATGCTGAAGTTGACGCGGACTTCGAGCCCGGGCGGCTCGGGATGCCGTTCGTAGAAGGCAACTTCCGGTTCTTTCTCCATCGAAAACCGTATGTGCCCGCCCGCGCGAAACTTAACCTTCCTGCGGCTCCCAGCGAAAACGGCGGGCCGCGATGATCGCTCCGGCCAATCCCCAGGCTGCGACCACCGCCACGTCTTCGGGCCGGTTCCAGATCTGCTGGTTATGGATGGCGATGTCGCGGACGAGCCGGATCAGGTAGACGAGGGGTAGCGCGTTCGCGATCGCCTTCAGCGCCGCCGGGAACGAATGGGGCGAGAAGAACGCCCCCGAGAGAAACGAGACCGGCAGGTAGATCGCATTAACCACTGCCGAGGAGCCCTCCGACGATTTTATGAAAGTCGTCAGCGCAAGCCCGAGGGCCGTGAAGGCCGCGGCACCGAGCAGCAACGCCAGCGCGAGCGAGAACAGGTTGTGGATGTGCGTATCGAAGAAGATGCGGCCGATCGCGATCAGGCAGATCGCCTCGAGCGAGAACGCGACCAGCACGGTGCAGAGCAGCGCGACCACGTAGGCCCACGCGGGCAACGGCGTCGCCCGCACCCGTTTCAGGATCCCCGACTCGCGCCGGATTACCAGCATGATGGACAGCCCGGCGAAGCCTGTCGCGATTGCGCCGTAGCCGAGCATCCCGGCGAGCAGATAGTCGGCGGCGCGGATGTTGCCCTGCGACTTGATTCGGTCGTTTCCGTACACGGAGCCGAGCAGGAAGAAGATGATCAGCGGTAGGACGAAGGTGAAGAAGGCAAGCTCGCGGCTGCGCCCATAGAGCCGCAGCTGGCTGCGGAACTCGTGGCCGAGAAGTCTCACT
>DATFXA010000249.1:0-9628 GCA_035258645.1 Gaiellaceae bacterium | reverse complement strand
GAGCGGGTGCCAGCCGAGCAGCGGCCCACCGATCGCGGGGCCGAGGATGCTGCCCGCGCTCCACGACATCGAGCCGAGGGCGAAGTAGCGTCCGCGCAGGTGGTCCGGCGCGAGGTCGGCGACGAGAGGTGCCTGCGTCGGTCCCTGCAGCGTTTCGCCGACTCCGAACACGAGCGTCGCGCACACGAAGACCAACGCCGCTGCCGTGCCGGTCAGCCAAATGCCGCCGCCGAGCACGATCATGGCCGCTGCCCCGAAGAGGAGACTCATCAGCGCCAGCGCGCGCATTCGCCTACGGCCCTCGAGGGCCTTCGAGACCGGCAGCTGGATCAGCACGATCAGGATCGTGTTCGCGAGCCACATCGTCCCGACCCAGCGCTCGCTGACGCCGGCGTAGTTCTTGGCGAATGGCGGCAGCAGCGCGAAGACCTCGTAGCCCACCGCGACGAAGAGGACGTTGAGGCCCAGCAGCCAGACGAAGTTCCGGTCGCGGAGGACGGCGCGATAGCCGAGCGCGCTCCTGTCGGCATCCCGCGGCTCCTGCACGCGGGGCTCGTGAATGGTGGCGAGGATGCCGACGAAGGCGAGGAAGGTGGCCGCGTCGACCAGGAAAAGAGTCGTGAAGCTCTCCGGATGGCTCGTGCTCGCGATCAGCCCGCCGATGACGCCGCCGAGGCCGAGCCCGAGGTTCATGCTGATCCGCTGCAACGCGAAGGCCGAGTGGGTGCGCTCGGGCGGAGTCAGGTGCGAGAGGAGCGTCGACTGGCCGGGCCAGAAGCAGGCGGTGCCCGCCCCCTCTAACGCGAGCAGCGCGACCGCGTGCCAGGCCTCGCGAATCATCGGGAAGAGAGCGAACGACGCGGCCTGCAGCAGCAGTCCGAGCAGGAGCGTGTTCCGCCCGCCGAAGCGGTCGACGATCGTTCCCGCCCCGAAGCCTGCCGCCAGCGCGGCGATGGCGCCGGCGGAAAGCGCCAACCCGGCCTCCGCGAACGAGATCCCGCGGACGTTGTGGAGGTAAATGACGATGAACGGGAAAACGATCCCGTTGCCGAGCGAGTTCACGACGCCGCCCGCTTGGACGAGCCAGACCTGCCGAGGCAGCAGCGGGTCCAGACTCCGTAGGTACGTGGCCAGCGGTTTCACGGAAACGCGCGACTACGCTACCCGCCGTGGAGCTCGAGGCCCGAACCGAGACCTACCCGCTCGCCGAGACGTTTGTCATCTCACGCGAGTCCTCCGACGAGAGCGAGTCGGTGATCGTCGAGCTCCATCACGCCGGGCACACCGGCTACGGCGAGGGAGCGCCGAGCGAGCGCTATGACGAGGACGGAGCGACCGCTGTCGAATTCCTTCTGAGCTGTCGCGACGCGCTTGGTGACGACCCGTTCGCCTTCGACGTGATCCTCGGACGCCTGCCCGAGACGCCGCACACGCAGGCAGCCCGAGCGGCCCTCGACAACGCTCTCTACGACCTGTGCGGCAAGCTGACGGGCCTGCCCGTCTGGCGGCTGCTCGGCCTTCGCCGCGAAGGACCACCGACGTGCTGGACGGTCTGGCTCGGCGACCCGGACGACATGGCCCGGCGGGCCGAGAAGGCCGCGCCGCGGTTCCGGCGGCTGAAGCTCAAACTCGGCGCCGGCGACGGGCTGGACGTCGAGCGCGTGCGCGCCGTCCGCGCGGTCACCGATCTGCCGCTGCAGGTCGACGTGAACGAGTATTGGACCGTCGACGAGACGCTTGACGCGCTGCCGCACCTGGCCGGGCTCGGGGTCGAGTACTGCGAGCAACCGCTGCCCGAAGGCGATCCAGGGGGCGAACAGGTCAAGGCGGTGTCTCCGATCCCGATCTTCGTCGACGAGGACTGCCACACGCTCGAGGACGTCGCGGCCTGTGCCGAGCGGGCGCACGGGATCAACATCAAGCTCTCCAAGTCCGGCGGCATTCGCGAAGCGATCCGGATGGTGAACGCCGCCCGCGCGTTGGGCCTCGGGGTGATGCTCGGCTGCATGACCGAGGCGGGACTCGGAATCTCGGCTGGCGCCCAGATCGCGAGCCTGTGCGACTTCATCGACCTCGACGGCAACCTGCTGCTGCTCGAAGACCCGTGGCCGGGCGTCGAGCTCCTAGACGGCGTCCAGCTTCCACCTGACCAGCCCGGACTCGGTGTCTCGGCCCGAAAAGCGCTATCTCATCCTCGCTGAGGGCCAGTCGGGCGACCCGCATTACGGGAAGACCGCCCGCGGCGTGCTCCGCTACTCGCCGCACCCGACAGTGGCGATCCTCGATTCAACCAGGGCGGGGGAGACCCGGGAAGAGGTCCCGGTCGTCGGCACGGTCGACGACGCCCTCGCCTTCGATCCCACGACGGCGCTCGTCGGGGTAGCCACCCAGGGTGGGCGCTTCCCGCCGGCCTGGCGCGAGCTCATTCGCTCCTGCGTCGCGAACGGTCTTGACGTCGAGAACGGCCTACACGAGTTCCTGACGGACGACCCGGAGCTCGTGGAGCTTGCGCGGCGGCACGACGTCGAGCTTCGTGACCTGCGCAAGCCGCCCAGCGGTCTCAACGTGCCTACCGGCGAGAACCTCGAGCTGGATGCGCGGATCGTGCTGACGGTCGGCTCCGACTGTGCGATCGGGAAGATGACGGTGTCGCTCGAGCTCGATCGCGAGGCCCGAAGGCGAGGCCTGCGCTCCGTCTTCGTCCCGACTGGACAGACCGGGATCGCGATCGCGGGCTGGGGGATCGCCGTCGACGCCGTCGTCTCCGACTTCCTCGGGGGCGCGGCCGAGCGGCTCGTGGTCGAGGGCGCCGAGCACGGCGACCTGCTTTGGGTCGAAGGCCAGGGCGCCCTGCTGCATCCGGCGTACTCGGGGGTGACCCTCGGCCTCATGCACGGCAGCGCGCCGCACGCCTTCGTCCTCTGCCACCTCGCGGGCTCGACCGCGATCGAGGGCTATCCCGAGCACCCCATCCCACCGTTGACCGAGCTGGTCGAGCTGCACGAACGCGCCTCGCTCCCCGGTCGCCCCGCGAAGGTCGCGTGCATCGCCCTGAACACGCGCGATCTGTCGGCTGATGAAGCCCGCGAGGCGGTCGCGGCGGCGGAGGAAGAGACCGGCCTGACCGCCGACGATCCGGTTCGCTTCGGCGCCGCTCGGCTGCTCGATGCGGTTGTCCTAAGGACTGGGACCGTGGGCGCCGAAAAATAGTCATAGAGACCTATGCACGCCGCCGTGCCGCGTGGCAACCTACGCTGCCGAGGGAGAAAGGGACCGCCGTGAGAAAGAGCTTGTTTGTCGCGTGCTGCGCTGTCATGGCGCTCGCTTTCTGCGGGCGCGCCTCCGCGAACGTCGTCTTCGGGATCACGGAGGACACCGGCGCCCTCGGCGACCCGGGAATGTTCTACTCGACCCTCAACGACCTCGGGGCGTCGGAGAACCGGATCGCGATCAACTGGGATCCCGCACAGCCGGCGAGCATTCCCAACCAGGCGAATCTCGACTACTGGCTCCCTCAGGCGACCATCCATGCGGTCAAGGTTCTCTTCGCCGTCGCACCTGCGCATCCGACCGACATAACTTCGTCACCCGCCCGGATTGCACAGTTCGCCGCGTTCCTGCAGCAGCTCGCCCGCACCTATCCGTTCGTCAAGGACTACGTGATTGGAAACGAGCCCAACCAACCGCGCTTCTGGAAGCCCCAGTTCAGCCCAACCGGCGCCAATCTCTCGGGTGCCGCTTATGAGCCGATGCTCGCGGCGTCATATGACGCGCTGAAGGGGGTGGATCCGTCGATCAACGTGATCGGCGTCGGGCTCTCGCCGCGCGGAAACGACAACCCCTTCGCGAAGGACAACGTCTCGACCTCGCCCGTCCGGTTCCTGCACGACGTCGGCGTCGCCTACCGCGCGAGCAAGCGGACGAAGCCGCTGATGGACGAGCTCGGCTTCCACCCCTATCCGAACCAGAACAACGATCCGCCGCTGAAGGGCTACCCGTGGCCGAAGGCAGGCATCCCGAACCTCGACCGGATCAAGCAGGCCGTCTGGGATGCGTTCAACGGGGCAGCGCAGCCTGTCTTCGCCGAGCGCGGCAAGCCCGCGCCGGCGAACGCGCTCAAGCTCGACCTCGACGAGACGGGCTGGCAGGTCGCGATCCCGGCCGCGCTGCAGAGCCTCTACTCGGGCAAGGAGAACGTGGTCACGATCGACGAGGGAACACAGGCGCAGTACTACTCGGACATCATTCACTTCGTCAGCTGCGATCCCGACGTTCGCTCGCTCAGCTTCTTCCACCTCGTGGACGAGCAGCCGCTCGACCGCTGGCAGAGCGGCCTGCTCAGGCTCGACGATTCCAAGCGCCCGTCCTTCAACTCGGTCAAGACAGCGATCGCTCAAACCCAGGGGAAGTGTGCCCTGACCCCGCCCGGTTGGAAGCACGTCACGACGGTCAATGGGGCCACGGTTGCGTTCGGTTATCTGGGAACCCCCAAGGGCTGGAACAACCGGCTCTGGCGCTTTCGCGCCTCGGTGCAGGAGGACGCGACCTACACGGCGGGAGTGTTCAAGCTGGGAACGCGGAAGCTGACGGCGAAGGCGAGGAAGGCCGTCTTGAAGACGCTCGCGAATCCCCGTGCCAAGCCGTTGCTCACGGCGAAGGGGACCGCGCTCGCATACAAGTCCAAGCTGGTGGCGCTGCCGAAGAAGCAGCTCAAGCGCGCGGGCTGGTACGTCTACGGGATCCGGCTCTCCGCGGCGATGAATCCCCAGCGCACGTTCGTCTCGCTCAGCCGGCCCTTCCTTGTGAAAGCCCGCCCGGGCGCACGTAGATAGAGGTTCGACTATTCTAATCGTGCCGTGAGGGATCTCCGTTACGACGCCCTCGCCGAGCTCCTGCTCGACCATTCAGTACGCCTGCAGGCGGGAGACGTTCTGCGGATCGAAGGGGAGGCGGTCGCGGGGACGCCGCTGGTCGTCCCATTGCACCGCGAGGCAATCAAGCGCGGGGCGCACTGCTACACGGCGCTCGACCTCAACGGCCTGAAGGAGATCCTCGTCGCGGAAGGCTCCGACGAGCAGCTCGAGTTCGTCTCGCCGATCGAGCTTCGGGAGCTCGATTTCATCGACGCCTCGATCACGATCTGGTCGGAGCTGAACACGCGGTCCTTCACGCGCGCGGACCCGGACCGACGGCAGCGACAACTGAACGCGCAGCGGCAGTTCTCGATCCGCCGCCGGGACCTCATCGCGAGCGGCAAGCATCGCTGGTGCGGGACGCTCTCGCCGACGGACGGTCTGGCCCAGGACGCCGACATGTCGCTCGAGGATTACGAGGATTTCGTCTTCCGGGCGTGTCATGTGCTCGACGCCGACCCGGTCGAGCATTGGCGCCAGGTCGGTGAGCGGCTTCAGGCCAGGGCCGAGGAGCTCGGCTCGGTGCGAGAGCTGCACGTCCTCGGCGAGGACACGGACCTGAGCGTCGTGGTCGAGGGCCGCACGTGGCGCGCCGCCTACGGGCGCCAGAACGTCCCCGACGGCGAGGTCTACACGAGCCCGGTCGAGACCGGCGTTAACGGCACGATCCGTTTCGGGTTCCCCGCCGTTTTCGCCGGCAGAGAGATCGACGACGCGCGGCTTGTGCTCGAGGACGGGCGGGTCGTCGCCGCCGAGGCAGCGGGCGGGCAGGAGTACCTGAGGTCGCTGCTCGACCTCGACGATGGCGCTCGCGGGGTCGGCGAGATCGCCTTCGGGCTGAACTACGAGATCGACCGCTTTACGCGCAACATCCTGTTCGACGAGAAGATCGGCGGGACGATGCACATGGCCCTCGGAATGGGCTTCGGCGCCCTGGGTGGCCAGAACCGCTCGGCCCTCCATCTCGATCTGATCTGCGACCTCCGGCGCGAAGGCGAAGTGCACGCAGACGGGCAGCTCGTGTGGCAGAACGGGCAGTTCCTGCACGATCCGCAACCCGCCCGGTCTGCCGAGCATGTCGGATAGCCGACACGAGCGGATGGCCGACGTGCTCGTCGGCTTTTGTGCCGCGGTTCGCGAGGGTGATCTCGTCACGCTCGAGTCGTCGACTCTCGCGGCGCCCCTGGTGCGCGAGGTCTACCGGCGGGTGCTCCGGGCCGGAGGACAGCCGCTGCCTCGGATCACGGTCGAGGGTCTGACCGAGAACGTGCTCAAGTTCGGCAACGACGACCAGCTCGACTGGGTCAATCCTTCGCGAGCCGACGACATTGAAAGCGCTGACGTCCGGATCTACCTCGCGGCGCCGGCGAACACGCGGCGACTGTCGAACATCGACCCCGCTCGGCACGCACGCTACGACCGTTCGACCGAGCCTTTGCGTAACCGGTATCTCCAGCGGGCGGCGGCCGGCGAGCTCCGCTGGGTCTTGAGCGCCTATCCGACCGAGGCCGCGGCTCAGGACGCCTCGATGTCGCTTGCCGAGTACGAAGACTTCGTCTTCGGCGCCGCCTTCCTCGATGATCCCGACCCCATCGCGCGCTGGCAAGAGTTCGGCGAGCAGCTCGACCAGGTCGCCGATTTTCTGACGACGAAACGGGAGTTTCGGATCGTGGCCGAGGGAACCGATCTGCGCCTCGTCACCGAGGGCCGGACCTGGATCCCCTCCAAGGGGCAGGAAAACTTCCCCGACGGTGAGATCTTCACCGGCCCCGTCGAGGACAGCGTCGAAGGCGAGATCCTGTTCACGTATCCCGCGGTCTTCAACGCGCGCGAGGTCGAAGGCGTGCGTTTGCGCTTCGAGGCCGGCGAGGTGGTCGAGGCCACGGCGAAGCGAGGCCAGGACTTCCTTCGCGAGATGATCGCGATGGACGAGGGCGCCCGACGTCTCGGCGAGTTCGCCTTCGGCATGAACAGGGCGATCACGATGTTCACCCGCAACACCCTGTTCGACGAGAAGATGGGCGGGACGATGCACCTCGCCCTCGGCACCTCGTATCCGGAGACAGGCGCACTCAACCGATCGGCGCTCCACTGGGATCTTGTCTGCGACCTTCGCTCCGGCAGCGAGGTCTACGCAGACGGCGAGCTCGTCTATCGCGACGGGCAGTTTCTGAACGGCGCCGGCGAGTAGCCTCAGCCGCCGGTTTCGGCCGCCACGCGCATCTGTGGATGCGGTGGGTGAGAAGCGGGAGCCGGAGGATCGGAAGAAACCCCTGAGTGCCAAGGAGCAGAAGGCCGCCCTTCGGCGCCGGCGCGAGATCTTCGACGCGCTGATGAAAGTGCTTCGGGGCGGTTGAGCCTTGACACGAACACATGTTCGCTCTACAGTGGCGAACATATGTTCGTCAAGTTCCTAGCCGTCCTGCTCGCCGGCCTGGTCATCTGGGCGGTCGCGGCGCACTCGTCCAACGGCGCTGGCAGGCCTCATGTGTACACCGTCAAGCGCTACGACACGCTCTGGTCGATCGCGAGCTCCCACTACGGCGGCGATCCACGAGCCGCGATCTACCGGCTGGAAGAGCGCAACGGCCTGGCCGGGACGGTCGTGCAGCCGGGACAGAAGCTCGTTTTGCCCTAGATCGACAGACCGGAGACGTGGATGCGTTCGCCTGCGAACAGGCGCTTGTCGGCCTGCCAGGGAAAAAAGATCACGACGGTGAACTCGAGCTGCTGCCCGCTCGCCGGCACCTCGAGCCAGTCCCGTGCGTGCGTCGCGGTCACGCGGGCCTCCTCGCAGACGCCCTGCGGGCCGATCACGATCTCTGTCAGCGCAAAGTGGATGTCCGGGAAGGCGGTCAGTAGGCCGTTGTAGAACTCTGTCGCTCCCGGATGCCCGTCCCAGCGCCGGTTCCAGGCCGGGATCTCGTAGACGCAGTCCTTTGTCAGCGTCGAGAGGAGTCCGGGGAGATCGCGGTGCTCCTCGGCAATCGAGTGGCGCTTCCAGAGCTCGCGAATCTCGCCATAAACCTCCGGATCGAGCTCCCGCCCCAGTTGCTGCCGCGCCTGGTCACTCGCCGCCGCGGGTGGAGTGTCGAGCTCTCGCACGGAGCGAGCCTACACTTGCGCCCGTGGACCTCGACCTCGTCTTCTTCGGCACCTCGGGGTCGGTGCCGACCGCACGCCGGGCGCCCTCGGCGCTGCTCGTTCGCCGCGGCAGCGAGCGGCTGCTCTTCGACTGCGCCGAGGGGACTCAGCGTCAGATGCTGCGCTCGACGGTTGGCCTCGTCGAGCTCCGGGAGGTCTTTCTCACGCACTACCACGCCGACCACTACCTCGGCCTACCCGGGATGCTCAAGACGTTCGCGCTGCGCGGTCGCGAGGTAGACCTGACGGTCTACGGCCCGCCCGGGCTCGACGACTTGTTTGCGGCGCTGAAGCGGATCTTCGGGAAGCTGACATACAGGCTCCGGCTCGAGGAGCTCGAGGCCGGAGACGTACTCGAGCGCTCGGGCTACAACCTGGTCACGTTCGCGCCGGCCCACGGCGTTTCGGCGATCGGTTACGCGCTCGTCGAGGAGCCACGGCCGGGGCGCTTCGACGTCGAGGCTGCCGACATGCTCGGCGTCGAACCGCCGCAACGAGGCCTCTTGCAACGCGGGGAGTCGATCGAGCTCGACGACGGCAGCGTCGTCACGCCCGACGCGGTGCTGGGGCCCGCACGTCCGGGACGCAAGCTCGTGATCGCCGGCGATACGGCGCCTTCGCCGATCGTGCTGGAGGCTGCCCGCGAGGCGGAGGTGCTCGTGCACGAGGCGACATTCCTCGACGACGAGCGGGACCGCGCACGCGAGACCGCGCACTCGACGGCGCTCGAGGCGGCCGAGATCGCACGTGACGCCGAGGTGTCGCTCCTGGCGCTCACCCACCTCTCCAACCGTTACTTCGGGCCCGAGGTAGCCCGCGAGGCGCGTACGATCTTCCCGGAGACCGTCGTGCCGAAGGACTTCGACGTTATCGATGTGCCATTTCCCGAGCGAGGGATGCCCAGCCTCGTCAGGGCCGGCGTGCGGCGAGGGCGGGACGACGTTCCCGAGCCCGAACGCGAGGAGGCGGTCCCATGACCCAGCTCGTGCAGGTGGCGCTCGCCGAGGACATTGCGGAGGCGGAGGAGCTGCAGACGATCCTCAACCAGGCCGGAATCGCCTCGGAGCTCGAGCCCGCTGTTGAGCACCATCCCCGGGGGAACGAGGACACTCCCCAGAAGGTGCTAGTGGCCGAGGAGTCGCTCGAGGCGGCCCAGCATGCGATCGAGGCGTTGACGGACCCTGACGAGCTCGTCTCGGACGCCTGACAAGGCGTCGCTAGCGATGCACGTTGGAGGTCCGGGCGGCTTTGCCGCCGCGACGTTCGATCCCCGCTGAGCGTGAGTCGAAGGTGGGAAGAAAGACAGTGAAGCCGGATTTCAATTCTCGGGCCACCGACTATGAGCGGCTACGACCGGTTGACGACAACTGGCTCGAGGTCTTCGACGTCGTCGTCGGTGAGGCAGAGCTCCGGGGCGCGCGCGTGCTCGATGTCGGCTGCGGCACAGGCAAGTTCATCCGAGTGCTCGCTGGACGCGGCCTGGCGCGGATCTGGGGCATCGACCCGTCGCCGGAGATGCTCGCCCAGGCCACCCGCCGGGTTCCGCGGTCGGTTGGCCTGAAGCTCGCCCA
>DATFXA010000248.1:0-8461 GCA_035258645.1 Gaiellaceae bacterium | reverse complement strand
CGACGCCTTCGAGCGCGACCATCCGCTGCTGATGGCGGCAGTGACGGTGCAGGCGCGGAGCAGCGCCTGCGAGCCGGGCGTCTGCGATCTCTTTCTCTTTCCGGGGGTCGACCCGGGCTACGAGATCAGTGCCGCCGTCTTCGCGATGAGCCCCGCTCGCGCGGCTCGGTGCGGCTAACGGCCCGCAAGCCGGAGGCGCCGCTTGCCATCGACCACGGGTTCCTCCGGGACGAGCACGACGCGGACGTGCTCACGGAGGGGTTCGAGATGCTGCGGGAGCTGGTCGCGGGCGAGCATTTCCGTCCTTATCGAGCCAACGAGGTTCGGCCGGGCGACGACATCGACGCTGCCGCGCACGTGCGCGCAACGGCGCGCGGCTTCTTCCACCCGGTCGCAACCTGCGCGCTCGGCATGGTTGTCGATGAGCGCTGCCGGGTGCTCGGCTTCGAGAACCTCTACGTGGCCGATGCGTCGGTGATGCCGACGATCCCACGGGCGAACACGCACCTCTCGACGATCGCCGTCGCGGAACGCGCCGCAGAGTGGATCTAACGCGTAGGCTCTTTCGTGGTGGCCACCAAGACCAAGACCAAGGCCAAGACGCAGCCCGAGCGGCTGCACTACACCGGGAACGACGAGGCCGACCGGCTGATCGCGAAGGAGCCGTTCGCGCTGCTAATGGGCTTCGCGCTCGACCAACAGGTGCCGGTGCCGACGGCGTTCAGCGGGCCGCTGAAGCTGAAGCAGCGGCTGGGCACGATTGACCCACGAAAGATCGCGAGGACGGACCCGGCGAAGGTCGAGGCTGCGTTCCGAGAGAAGCCCGCGATTCACCGCTTTCCAGCCAACATGGCACGCCGGGTGCAGGAGATCGCCGCGATCGTGAGCAGCGAGTACGGCGGCGACGCGGGACAGCTCTGGAACGACGCCGCCGACGGCCCAGAGCTCCGTCGGAGGCTCTCCGAGCTGCCCGGTTTCGGCGACATGACGATCAAGTCGCTCAGCGCGGTGCTTGCGAAGCGCTTCGACGTTGCGGCGGCCCGAGAGCTCGCGCCCAAGCACCCAACTCTGGGTGATGTCGATTCTCCCGAGGCGCTCGAGCGCTATCAGGCGATGAAGCGCGAGCACAAGGCACGGCTCAAGGCCCAGCGGCAGTAGCGCCGATAGAACGCGGTATGCGCGCCGCCCCCGTGCTTGTCACCGTCGTTCTCGTCGCTGGTCTCTCGGGATCGGCAGCCGCACTCCGGCTGCCGAGCGCGCCGCGCTGCTCGGTCTTCCCTCGTTCGAACCCCTGGAACCAGCGCGTGGACACGTTGCCCGTCGCAGCGAATTCCGCAACCCTGATCCGCTCGATCGGGCCCGACGCCGGGCTGCACGCCGACTTCGGCTCCGGCACCTGGGACGGAGGGCCGATCGGGATCCCGTTCGACGTCGTCACGCGGAAGACACCGCGCTCCAAGGTCGCTTTCGAATACGCGGGCGAGAGCGACCGCGTGGGCTATCCGATCCCGAAGCGCGTCCACGTCGAGTACGGAAGCGACCACCACGCGCTCCTCGTCGACCGGGACGCCTGCCGGCTGTACGAACTGGGTGGGCTGACGCGCTCCGGCGGTGCCTGGCACGCCTGGGCCGGCGCGACGTGGAGTCTGCGCTCGAACCGCGTTCGGCCGGCGAGCTGGACCTCCGCGGACGCTGCCGGGCTGCCGATCTTTCCCGGGCTCGCCCGCTGGGACGAGGCGAAGCGTGGTGTCATCGACCACGCACTCCGGTTCACGGCCGCGCGGACGCGCCGGGCGTTCGTCTACCCCGCTCGGCACTACGCCAGCTCCTCGAACGATCCTTCGCTGCCGCCGATGGGCCTGCGGGTCCGGCTGAAGGCGAGCTTCGACGTACGCCCCTTCCCGCGCCAGGCGCGGATCGTGCTCGTCGCGCTGAAGCGCTACGGGATGCTGCTAGCGGACAACGGCTCCAACTGGTACATCAGCGGGGCTCCGAGCCCCGGCTGGTCGAACGACCAGCTGCACACCCTGGGGCGTGTGACCGGCTCGGACTTCGAGGTCGTGGACACGTCCTCGTTGCGGCCGCGCTAGCGCTGGTCGGCTTGATCCGTCAGTCGCCAGCGCGAAGATCGTCACCCGTCGGCCGCGAGCACAGAGCGATCCTAAGTTCGACCGAGATCGTGGAGTGCGACGCGGGCAGCCGAATAGCCGCACATGCCGTGGACACCACCGCCGGGAGGCGTCGCGGCGGAGCAGAGATAGACACCCGGAAGCGGCGTTCGGTAAGGGACGAGCTTGCGCACAGGCCTGAAGAGGAGCTGCCCGAGATCCATGGTTCCGCCATTCAGGTCACCGCCGACGAGGTTGCGGTTGTGCGCCTGGAGCTCCGCCGGCCCCAGCGTGCGCCGGGCGAGCACCAGCTCGCGGAAGCCGGGCGCGAAACGCTCGACCTGCGCTTCGATCCGGTCGGTCATGTCGAACGTCGAGCCGTTCGGGACGTGGCAGTAGGCCCAGGCCGTGTGCTTGCCAGCCGGGGCCCGAGTCGCGTCGAAGAGGCTCGTCTGGGCGAGTAACACGAACGGCTGCTCGGAAGGACGCCCGCTCCAGGCGCCCCACTCGGAGGCGGAGATCTCATCGAGCGAGCCGCCGAGCTGGACCGTGCCGGCGCGACGGCACTCGGACGCCTGCCAGGGAATCGGCCCGTCTAGGGCCCAGTCGACCTTGAACGCGCCGGGCCCGTGCCGGTACGAGCGCAGCTGCCGCACGTATCGTTCCGGCAGGCGGTTGCCCGCAAGCCGCAGGAGCTCTTTGGGCACGACGTCGCAGATGACCACGTCGGCCTGTGGCATCGTCTCGACCGGGCTCGATGTCCGGATCTCGCCTCCGAGCTCCCGCAGCTTCGCTGCGAGCGCGTCCGCGAAGCGCTGCGAGCCACTGCGCGGGAAGGGCCACCCCACGATGTGGCCCAGCACGACCAGGGCAAGACCGAAACCCGCGCTCGGACGGCGCTCGAGAGGAAGCAGCGAATGGGCCGCATGTCCGGCGAACCAGGCACGCGTTCGCCCATCCGTAAAGCGCGCCTCGGCGAGCGTACGAGCCGGGGAGAGCGCCGCCCGGAGGGCGGCGAAAAGCCCTCGTGCGCCCAGCCGGTCGCCGAGACGAAGCACGGCTCGCGGCGAGACGGGAAACGGCCCGAGGAGCACGCGCTCGACCTCCCGCCAACCCGTGACCAGTGGACCGACCAGGTCGCTGTACGCAGCCTCGTCCGCCCCGAGCCCTGTCGCCGTCGCCAGAAGGCTGTGCTCGAGCAGAACCGCAGTCCCGTCCTCCAGCGGGTGGGCGGCTGGCGCGTCCGGTTGGATCCAATCGACGTCGAGGTCGAGCGTGCGAAAGAGCGGTGAGCCCAGGCCGAGCGGATGAACCGACGAACAGACGTCGTGCACGAACCCCGGCAGCGTCAGCTCGGCCGAGCGCAACCCGCCGCCGAGCTGCTGCTCGGCCTCGTGCACCTCGACCTCGAGCCCAGCCTGCGCAAGCGTGATTGCGGCCGCCAGCCCATTCGGCCCAGAGCCGATCACGACCGCGCGCTTCACTCGAGCCGCGCAGTCCAAACGGAGACGCGAGTGCGCGCCGCCTCGAACACCAAGTAACAGACTGTTACAAGGTTCGACACGGCCCAGCCGCCGGTCACCCACTGAGACTCGGCTCAACCTCGACGTTCCCCCGCACCTCTAGTTAGTAACAGACTGTTACTTGTCCGGCCTCGCGCTCCGCAGCCGCCGCAGGGCAGGCCCGAGCGCCTGGCCGCCTCGCAGCACCGGCTCGAACAGGTCGCCGTACTTGGCGACCCGGTCGAGCGCCTCGCGACGGCCGAAGTCGCGGGGCCGCACCTTCTCGGTCAGCTCCTCCCAGCGCAGCGGCGTCGAGACCGGCGCGCCGGGCTTGGGCCGCACCGAATAGACGGACGCGATCGTCTTCCCGTGCCCGTTCTGGCGATGGTCGACGAGAACGCCGCGGCGCTTCTTCTTCAGCCATTCCGTCGTCACCAGCCCGGGATGGGCAGCCTCGAGCTGCCTGGAGAGGAGCTCCGCGAACTCGTACGTCAGCGGGTAGGTCGCCCGCCGGGCGATCGGAAGCAGCACGTGGATGCCGTCGGCGCCGCTGGTCTTCACATATGAGCGGAGCTCGAGCTCCTCGAGCGCCTCGCGGATCAGATGGGCGACGCGAATCGCCTCCACGAACCCGTCCCGAACGTCCGGCGGGTCGAGGTCGAAGAGCACGAAGTCGGGCCGGTCCGGCTTGTCGACCCGCGAGTACCAGGCGTTCATGTCTATGCAGTTCATCTGCACCATCCAAACAACCGCGGCGGGCTCGTTGACGAGGGCGAAATCGACGAGTCGCGAGTCGCCCTCTCGCGGCCACGTGCGAAACCGGCGCGTCGGGAGCCACGCCGGCTTGCCCTTCGGCGCCTGCTTCGCGAAGTACGGCTGTCCTCGGATCCCGTACGGGTAACGCTTCAGCGTGAAGGGCCGCTCGCGCAGATGCGGGACGATCACGTCGCCGATCGCCTCGTAGTACTCGGCGAGGTCGCCCTTGGTGACGCCGTCGCCGGGGAACAGCACGCGATCCGGATGCGTCACGCGGACGCTGCGGCGACCGACCTGCAGGTCGAGGTCAGGCACGACATCCCCAGTAGAGGACTGTCGTGATCTTGAGGGTGTACTCGTCGTCGAGCAGCGGGAGGAGCCGGCGCTTGAGCTCCACCCGCTCAGCATGCGGGAGCCAGGCGACGGCGCTGACGGTCGAATAGAGATCGACGACCTCGGCGCCCGACAGCCGGCGCATTCGGCTGAAGCTCTCGAACGCGAGCGGCCCGAACCGCGATTCCGGGAAGCAGGCTGCGGGGTCCGCTTTTCCGGCGCGCGCCGCAGCGCGGCCCGACCTCTCGTACACCTCGTCGAACAGCGCGCGGGCTTCAGGCCCGAGAGGAGGCTCCAGCGAGTCGCTGGTGCCGTCGTCGCCGTCGTTCCACCACAGGTTCCAGAGCAGAGCCACACCTCGGCCCGGGCGAAGGACCCGGTCGATCTCCGCCACCGCAACAGGGCCGTCGAACCAGTGGAAGGCGTCGCCCACGAAGACGGCGTCCACAGAGGAGTCCGGGAGCGGAATCCGCTCGGCGGTTCCGACGAGGACCTCGAAGTCCGACGCGCGTCTCGCCAGGACCTCACGCATCTCGTCGTCCGGCTCGATAGCCACGACTTCGCGGAACCGCTCCGAGAGTGCCCGTGTCAAGGTTCCGGAGCCTGCCGCCAGATCAAGGACGCGCGCGTCAGGCCCCAGCTCCAGCAACTCTGCCGCTCGCTCGACGGCCTCTGGCGCGTACTCCGGCCGCGCAACGTCGTAGTCGGAGGCGATCCGCCCGAAGCTGCGAGCCAGCTCAGGCAAGGCGCGTCCAGTACACGATCGTGCGGATCGACCAGCGGTACTCGACGTCCGGAACGAGCTCCAGCAGCCGCCCTGCGAGTGTTTCCTGGTCGGCGTCCGGCAGCGACGCGATCGAGCTCACCGAGAGGATGTTCGCGAGCCACAGGTCGCGCGTGCGCGTGACGGTCCGCTGGACCTCGGCTTCCTGCAACGGCTCGAACGCGGCCTTCTCGAGCGGCTCGCGCCAGAACCCGGAGAGAACCCTGCCGATTCCTGGAGCGCCACCCTGCTCGAAGGCGGCGTCGAGCACGCGCTCGAGCTCGTCTCCCATCGGCGGCTCGGGATCGCCGAAGTCGAGGTTCCAGAGGATCGCGAGCCCGCCGTGAGGTCGCAGCACGCGGACGATCTCAGCGACGCTTTCGTCACTCGCATACCAGTGGAAGGCCTCGGCGGTGAAGACGGCGTCCACCGAGTCGTCCGGCAGCGGGATTGCCTCCCCGGAGCCCGCGAGGGCCTCCGCGTTCGGCACGACCTCCTCCAGCACTTCCCGCATGGCGCCGTCAGGTTCGACCGCGATCACCTTCTCAAAGCGAGTCACGAGATCCCGGGTCAGCTTGCCCGTCCCGGCGCCGAGGTCGAGAACGGCGGCGTCCGGGCCGAGCTCCAGGTCGTCGGCGACGCGCTCGACGAGCTCCTGCGGCCACTCAGTCCTGCCGAGCTCGTACTCGCGCGCGCTCTTCCCGAAGGCGTCGGGCGGCGCCTCCTTACGCGACACCGGAGAGCAGGGCCCGTTGTTCCTTGACCATCTCGCGGGCGATCACGAGCCGCTGAATCTGGTTCGTGCCCTCGTAGATCTGCGTGATCTTCGCGTCGCGCATCATCCGCTCGACCGGATACTCCTGCATGTAGCCGTAGCCACCGAGGACTTGCACCGCGTCGGTCGTGACCTCCATAGCCACGTCCGTGCAGTACAGCTTCGCCATCGCGGAGATCTTCGTCAGCTCTGGGCCGTCGACGCCGTCGTCGATCATCTGCCCGCACTTGTAGAGGAGCCCGCGCGCGGCCTCGCACTTGGTCTCCATGTCGGCGAGCGTCGCTGCAATCAGTTGGTGCTGGGCGATCGGCTTGCCCATCGTCTCGCGCGACTTGGCATAGCCGAGCGCGTAGTCGGTTGCGCCCTGGGCGAGCCCGAGCCCCTGGGCTCCGATCGCCGGCCGGGAGCGGTCGAGGATCCGCATGGCGATCCGGAAGCCCTCGCCCTCCTCACCGAGCAGGTCCTCGGCCGGGACGCGCATGTCGTTGAAGAACAGCTCGCCGGTCGTCGACCCCTTGATCCCCATCTTCGGCTCGATCCGGCCGACCTCGAAGCCGCGCGTATCGGCCTCGACGACGAAGGCCGAGATGCCGGCATGGCCGGCCGCGGGGTCGGTCTTGGCAAAGACGATGTAGAGCCCCGCCACGCCGGCGTTCGTGATGAAGCGCTTGGAACCGTTCAGGACGTAATCCTCACCGTCGCGGCGCGCCTCCGAGCGCATCGCCGCGGAATCGGAGCCAGAGCCGGGCTCGGTCAGCGCGTATGCGGGCAGCCATTCGCCGCTCGCAAGCTTGGGCAGGAACCGCTGCTTCTGCTCCTCGGTGCCCGCGAGCTTGATCCCTAACGAGCCGAGTTCCTGCACGGCGAGGATCAGCCCACTCGTCGCGCACACCTTCGAGACCTCCTCGATCGCGACCAGCGTCATCAGCGCACTCGCGCCGGCGCCGCCGTACTCCTCGTCGAACATCAACCCAAAGAGGTCGTGCTCGCGGAAGAGCTCGACCACGTCCCACGGAAACTCGGCGCTCTTGTCGATCTCGGCCGCCCGCGGCGCGATCCGCTCGCGCGAGAGCGCGCGGATCAGGTCGCGGATCTCGCGCTGCTCCTCGCTCAGGACCTCATGGGACACGGCGCGATTGTAGGCACCGGGTCCTCAACCAAGGCGGCTGCGCGGCCGATAACGCAAGCACTGTGGCGCTCAACCTCCCCCTCCTTCTGGTCCCGCTGCCGGCCCTCGTCGTCGGGCTACTGCTGGCCGGCGGCGTCTTTTAACCGCTGTACTCGAAGGTCGATTCGTACCCGCAAACGCCGCGGTACTCGAACCCGAGCGGCTCGGCTTCCACCGTGAGCTCCTCGGCGACGATCTCGCGTCCGTTCCGTTCGTGCCCGGGAATCACACAAGTGACCGTCTCCGGCCCCGCATAAGGCGCTGAGACGCGCACGCTGACCTTCCCGCCCGCCCGAAACCAGCCGCGGCCCGGTGTGTGGTCGATCTCGATGCGGGCCGGCTCGACGCCGAGGGGATTGCTCGCTTTCCACGCCCAGGGAAAGTGCTCGAGCACCGTGCCGCCGAGCGCGCCGGAGAAAACCCGCGCCAGCGACTCGCGCTGGGGCGAGTCACCGCGCTCGTCGACGAACATCGCAAACGTCCACGGCGAGCCCTCCTCGTCGTCGCCGTAGTGCGTTGCGATCACGACGCCCAGCCCGGCCAGATCGACGCCGTCGGCTTCGCCCGCCTCGATCGACCAGGAGAGGGCCCCGTCGCAGATCCCATGCGTCGAGCGGCCACCGGCCCGTCCGTCGATCCGGCGGCACGGGCAGGGAGCGTCGCAGTTGCAGGACTCGAGGTAGGTGCCCCTGACGCGATAGCCCATCAAGGGACGTGAAGACCCGGCACCCACGACGGCGCGGTGGCGACCCCAATCGCGAGGGTGACGAACGCCGCGCCGATGAACGGCGCGAGACGGTACCCCCTCGGCAGCACCTTTTCGGCGAAGATCACCGCCGCGACCAGCGCCATCCAAACCAGGCTCATGACGCCGAGCGCAAACAGCGCCAGCATCAGCCCAAAGCAGCAGCCGACGCAGTAGAGGCCGTGCTCGACGCCCAGCCGCAGTGGAGCCACCGGCCCGTTGCGCCAACCGTGGACGACGAAATGCAGGGGCGTGCGGCAGCGCCGCAGGCAGACGTCCTTGAGCGGCGCCAGCTCGTAGAGACCCGCGAG
>DATFXA010000247.1:0-3410 GCA_035258645.1 Gaiellaceae bacterium | reverse complement strand
AGCCAAGCTGGAAGAGCGGCTCGCTGGTCGACGGGCTCCGATCAAGGCTGCGCTTCTCGATCAGCGAACGCTTGCCGGCCTCGGGAACATCTACGCGGACGAGGCACTTTGGCGAGCCCGCGTCGATCCGAGGCGTCCCGCGGGCGACCTCGATTCCACCGAGACTCGTGCGGTGCACAGAGGCATCCGCCGTGCGCTCGAATCCGGCATCGCACGACAGGGCGCAACCCTCCGCGATTATCGGACGCCCGACGGAGCGGCCGGCCGGATGCAGGACGAGTTCAAGGTGTACGGCCGCGGCGGCGAGCCGTGCCCTCGCTGCGGCACCCCGATCGAGAAGACCCGGGTCGGCGGACGCGGGACGTGGTTCTGTCCCTCTTGCCAGCGGTGAGCGTCTAGGCCACGAGTTCTTCGGCGAGCCGGCCACTCTTGTCGAGCCGCCAGAGCTCCGTGTAGCCGCCGATCGGCTTGCCGTCAATCAAGATCTGAGGCACCGTCCAGCCGCCTGTCAGGTCGAGCAGCTTCTGGCGAAAGCGGGGGTCGTCGTCGAGGTTGATCTCCTCGTATTCGATCCCTCTGGCGTCGAGCAGCGTCTTGGCGCGAACGCAGTAGCCGCACCAGGTTGTCGTATACATCTGAACGCGTGCCATCCCGGTTAGAAACGGGTCGAACGAGCCCGAGATTCCCGACTCGTGCGATCCCTACACTTGACGCCACGGTGGCGGGACGGACCTACAAGACGGAAGCCGTCGTCCTGCGCTCCTTCCGCCTCGGCGAGGCCGACCGGGTGCTGCACCTCTATACGCTCGACCGTGGCCGTGTCGGCGCCGTTGCGAAAGGCGTTCGCCGGACGAAGTCCCGTTTCGGCGCCAGGCTCGAGCCGCTGAGCCATGTCGAGCTGCTCCTGCATCAGGGTTCCGGGGAGTTGCAGACCGTAACGGGGGTCGACCTGATCGAGTCGCACCACGCCTCACGCGAGGATCCGTATCGGCTGGGTGTCGGGCTGGTCGGGCTGGAGGCGATGCTGCGACTCTTCACCGAGCAGGAGGCGAACCCGCGCGCCTTCCGCGCTCTGACGCGCTTTCTCGAGCTGCTCGACGACTTGCCGCCCGGGACGAAGCGATCCGCTCGGCCCGGCCTCGACCCGCTCGCGCTCTCCTTCCAGCTGAAGCTGTTGTGGCTCTCCGGCTACCTGCCGCACGTGACGAGCTGCGCCGAGTGTGGTGCGGAGGTGGATCTCGTCGGCTACTCGCCTCGTGCGGGCGGCGCCGTCTGCGCGTCTTGCCGGGACGAAACAACGCTCACGCTCGCACCCGAAGGGCTGAGCGGGATCGAGGCGCTGCTGCGCCGGCCGCTCGCCGAGGCGGGAGAGGCGGGTCTGAGCGCGCGAGCCGCGCGCGACGCCCTGGCCGTCATCAACTCATCGCATGAGTTTCACGGCGGCTTCCGTCTCAGGACGCTTGCGGGCTGACAGTTGCCTCGACGCCCCTTTCGCTGTTGAGAGAAGGCACATCCGACCTCCTCCCCGCGGCGAGCCTACCGAGCAAAATCGCGCAGGTGTGAAACGCCGTGGCGCCAAAATTCACGCCACGCCAAATGCGACACTCCTGAGACCGTGAACTACCAAGAGATGATCATCGCGCTCGAGCGCTACTGGGCCGACTACGGCTGCGTCTTGACGCAGCCGTACCACACGGAGTTGGCCGCCGGCACGATGAATCCGAACACCTTTCTCCGCTGCCTCGGCCCGAAACCGTGGAACGTTGCCTATGTCGAGCCGGTGATCCGTCCCCTCGACGGCCGCTACGGGGAGAACCCCTTCCGGTTCCAGCACTACTTCCAGTACCAGGTCGTCCTGAAGCCGGCGCCGGAGAACGTGCTCGACCTCTACTGGGCGTCGCTCGAGGCGCTAGGCATCGACCTACGCCGCCACGACATGCGGCTCGTCGAGGACGACTGGGAGCAGCCGACGCTCGGCGCCTGGGGGCTCGGATGGGAGGTCTGGTGCGACGGGATGGAGATCACGCAGTGGACGTATTTCCAGCAGCTAGGAGGCTTCGACGTCGAGCTCGTTCCCGCCGAGATGACCTACGGGCTCGAACGGCTGGCCATGTTCCTGCAGGGCAAGCGCACGGCATTCGACCTCGAGTGGGCACCGGGCGTCACCTGGGGCGACGTCTACCGCGAAAGCGAGCGCGAGTGGTCGCGGTACAACTTCGAGGAAGCGCCGGTCGACGTGCTCACACGGCGCTTCGACGAGCACGAGGCCGAATGTAGGCACCTGCTCGAGAGCGCGCTGCCGATTCCCGCCTACGACCAGGTGCTCAAGTGCTCCCACACGTTCAACCTGCTGGACGCGCGCGGAGCGCTTTCCGTGACCGAGCGCGCCGCGTACATCGGACGGGTCCGCAACCTGGCCCGTGACGTTGCCGCCGCGTATCTCGTGACCCAGGAACAAGAAGATGCCGTCGCTGCTGCTTGAGATCGGCGCCGAGGAGCTGCCCGCTCGTGCCTGCCTGGAGGCGTCGGCACAGCTGCCGGACCTCGCGCGCGCACATATCGGGGCGACGCCGTCCGAGCTCTTCATCGGCCCGAGGCGACTTGCCTTTCTGATCGAAGACCTGCCGGAGAGAACCGCCGACGAGTGGGTCAAGGGGCCGCCGGAGAACCTCCGCGACCGCGCAGCCGCAGGCTTCGCCAAGAAGCACGGCGTCTCGGTGGAGGAGCTCGAGGTGAAGGACGGCTTCCTCGGCGTCACCGTGCCCGGTCGCGACCTCCGCGAGAGCCTGCCGGAGCAGGTCGATCGGATCGTCCGAGGCCTGTCGTTCACGAAATCCATGCGCTGGGACGAGAGCGGGATCCGCTTCGCCCGGCCGGTGCGTTGGGTGCTTGCCAAGCTCGACGCCGAGACGATCGTCGGGGAGACCTCGTTCGGCCACCGCTTCACCCACGGTGCGGTGGAGATACGGGCTGCGGCAGCGTATGTGGACTCTCTGCGCGCGGCCGACGTCGAGCCCATTGCGGAGGAGCGCCGGCGCCTGATCGTCGAAGGGCTGGACGCAATCGGCGGCTGGAGCGATCCGGGCGGTGTGCTCGACGAGGTGGTCTTTCTCGTCGAGAAGCCCATCGTGCTCGAGAGCAGCTTCGACGAGCGCTTTCTCCAGCTCCCCGAGCGCGTGATCATCACGACCATGCAGTCGCACCAACGATACTTCCCCGTCGGTGGCAACCGCTTCGCCGTGGTTGCGAACGGCGGCGAGCGGGATGTCGTTGCGGCGGGGCATACCCAGGTGCTCGAGGCACGGCTCGAGGATGCGTCCTTCACGTTCGAACGTGACGTCGCGGTTGGGATCGACGCGCTCGCCCAGCGGCTCGCCACGATCACGTTTTTCGCCGGGGCCGGCTCGTTT
>DATFXA010000246.1:0-7094 GCA_035258645.1 Gaiellaceae bacterium | reverse complement strand
CCGCGTGAGCCTGGGTAGTCGCCGACGTGGGGGGGATCGCCGGTGACGGCGAGGATGTTGCGGACGCCCTCGGCGTGGGCAGCGAGCAGCTGAGACTGGAGGCCCATCACCGACGTGTCGCGGGGCGTGACGTGCGGGATCGTCTCGATCGAGACGCTGCGCTCGATCGCGATCGCGGCCATCAGCGCGTTCGCTCGTGCGCGCGCCATCGGGTTGTCGTTGATATCGACGAAACCGACCGCGCCGGAGTCCTTCAGCGTCTTCGTCACGCTGAGCATGGAGTCGTAGGTGCCGCCCTTTGGCGGGTCGAGCTCGACGCAGGTAACCCACTCCCCCGCCGCCAGCTTCTGGGCGAGCTCCGTCTCCTCGGGTCGCTTGTGGGGAGCCGCGGCGAGCTCGCGCTCGGCCGCGGCGAACGGTGCGCTCGGCTGTCGCCCTTCCTCGACCGCCTGCGCGATGGCTGCGATCTCGGTCGGCGTCGTCCCGCAACAGCCGCCGATCACACGGGCGCCGAGCGCCCGGGCCTGCGCGGCGAACTCGGCGAAGTACTCCGGGGTCGCGTGAGGATAGATGACCCGGCCGCCGGAGAGACTCGCGAGGCCGACGTTCGGCAGCGCCGCAAGCGGCCGCCCATTGCCCATCGCCTCGAGCGCGGCGAGCGCGGCGTGCAGGCCGGCGCCGTGGTTGGCGCCGACGGCGGCGAGGTCGTAGGCGGTCAGGCGGTCGACCGCGTCGCGGGCCGAGACGCCGCCGAAAGTCTCGGCGTCCTCGTCGAAGGTGAGAAGCGCCACGATCGGCAGGCTCGAGACGCTTTGCACCGCCTCGATCGCCGTCGTCAGCTCGTCGAGGTCGAAGAACGTCTCGACCATGAACAGGTCGACGCCCCGTCCGTCGAGCAGAGAGGCCTGCTCCGCGAAGAGCGGGCCCCGTTCCTTGTGATCTAGATCACCAAGTTCCCCGAGCGGGCCGATCGAGCCGGCCACATAGACGTCGCGGCCGGAGATCTCCCGCGCCTCGCGGGCCAGCTTGACCCCGCTCTCGTTGATCGCGTGGACCTCGTCTCCAAGGAACTGCGAGCGCAGCTTGTGGCGATTGGCGCCGAAGGTGTTGGTCTCGATCAACTCCGCGCCGGCATTGATGAAGCTGGTGTGCAGCGAAACGACGCTTTCCGGGGCGCGGATGTTCGCCTCTTCGGGGCAGCGCAAACCCGGGACTGCGCTCGAAACGAGCACGCCCATGCCGCCGTCGGTGACCACGGGAGGCCCATTTTCAAGGCGTTTTTCGAAGCGATCCGGCATTGCGGAAGTGAAGCACGGTAGTCAACCCACGAAGGGTGATAGATCAAGCGAGAGGCCCCGGCGATACTCAGGGCACATTCCGAGAGGCGCCCCGATGCGGCGGGGGCGCTCCGGAATACATAGTCCCCGGAGGCCCCGATGCGGCGTGGGCCATCGGAGATATCTACTGCGGCTCTCTCACGGGAGACTCAGGCGGGGCCGGGCGGCGGCCCCGCCTGACGTTTATCCAAGGAAAGTGCTGGCGCACTTTCCTTGGGGTAAGGCGTTCAAGGCGAGAGCCGGATCGGTCGATAAAGCATAGGACTCCTCCCGGTTCGGGACTGACGGCAATCAATCCTGTGGCTGCGTTGGAGCTCACATCAGCGGCGGCCTCGGGGCCGCCGCTTTCTTTTCAAGTAACAGACTGTTACTAAGTGCAGGTCGGCTCGAGCAGGCGCTTTCTCGGCAGCCAAGCGCCCCTAAGGGACGTGTCGTACTTTGCAACAGTCTGTTACTTGGAGTGGAGCAGCCGCCCCTCCATGCCGCCGGCGACGACCACCACCTGACCGGTCACGTGGCCCGAAAGCTCGTCCGAGGCGAGGACGACCACCTGGCGGGCGACGTCCTCGGGCTCGGCGATCTTCCGTAGCGCCATCGTCGCCGTAACTCGGTTCAGGACCTCGTCGTCGACTGCGCCGCGCGTCATCGGCGAGTACGTCCAACCCGGGCAGACAGCATTGACGCGCGCCCGAGGCGCCATGCGCACGACCTCGTTCTTCATGCTCAGCAGCAGCCCATAAACGACGGCGGACTTCGCGGCCGCGTAATCCGCGTGGCCGGCCTCGCCGAAGATGCCCGCGGTCGATCCGACGAGAACGAGCGAGCCGTGCCCACGTTCGGCGACGCCGCGGAGAAAGCCGCGCGCAGTCAGGAAGCTCGCGGTCAGGTTCGCATCGAGCGTCGAGCGCCAGCGCTCGAGCGGCAGCTCCGACACGGGCACGTCCTCGCGCGGCCACACACCGGCCACCGCGGCACAGACATCGAGCGGCCCCGCCGCGGTGAAGAGCTCGTCGACCTCGGCCTCGTCCGTCAGATCGGCGCCGGCGACGAGCGCGCCGGCGAGCTCGTCTGCGAGAGCCTCGGCCCGGTCCCGGCCCCGGTGGTAATGGACGACGACCTGGGCACCCTCTGCGGCGAATGCCCGGGCACAGGCCGAGCCGATCCCACCCGAGGCGCCTGTGACGAGCACGCGCTTTCCCCGCAGCCCGGTCTCCATCCGTGAAACGCTATCGGCATGCGCGTCCACATCATCAGCGACATGGAGGGCATCTCGGGAATCGTCAACGCCCACCAGACGAACGCCGGCAAGGACATGTTCGAGGAAGGTCGCCACCTCTATACCGAGGAGATCAACGCCGCGGTTCGCGGCGCGAAGGCCGGCGGGGCAACGGAGATCGTCGTCATGGACTGCCACGGCGCGGGCGAGGGCTACAGCTGGAACTCGCTGATCGCGGAGGATCTCGATACCGACTGCGAGTACGTCGTCCAGGAGGAGTGGACCGGCTACACCGCGTTCCTCGAGGCAGGGTGCGACGCAGCACTGTTTGTCGGCATGCATGCGATGGCAGGAACCGCGGACGGCGTTCTCAACCACACGGTTTCCGGCCGCGACTGGCAGAACCTCTGGTTCAACGGCACGCTCGTCGGCGAAACGGGCATCAATGCCGCGCTGTGCGGAGCGTGGGACTGCCCCGTTCTCCTCGTCACGGGCGACCAGGCGGCCGGGCGCGAGGCGAAGGCACTGCTCGGCGACGGGCTGACCACGGTCGCGGTGAAGGAAGGCCTCGGCCAGAAGTCGGCCCGGCTGCTGACCCCCGGGCGGGCCCGTGAGCTCGTCGAGGATGGCGCGAAGCGCGCGCTCTCCGATCTCAAGGCCGTCGCTCCTTACGACCCCGGCAAGCCCTGCGAGGTCAAGGTCGAGTACAAGAACACCTTGCCGCCGCAGAGGCTGCGCTTCCAGCCGGCAGTCGAGCTCGTCGACGACCGAACGATCGTCTCGCGCGCTGACGACTGGTGGTCTGCCTGGAAGCAGTTCTTCTTCGCTGCCGGCCCATGAGCGAGCCCTACCTCGAGCTGCGGCTCCGCGAGCTGCTCGACTCCGTGACGGAGCGGGGCGGCCCCGGAGCGGGCGCGATCGCCGCGCTGAGCGCCGCGAGCGCCGCCACGCTCGTCGAGCGGGCGGCGCGCGCGACCGAGCTCGCCGACTGGCCCGAGGCCGCCGGTGCCGCCGCCCAGGCCCGGAGACTTCGCGAGCGGCTCGTGCCTCTTGCTCGCGAGGATGCCGAGGCCTACCACGCCGCGGTCGCTCAGCTACGCGAGCGCGGGGACGACTTCAGCCTCGGCGAGGCGCTGGCCCGCGCGGCCGACCTCCCGCTCGAGATCGCGGATCACGCCGAGAACGTCTCCGCGCTCGCGGCCGAGGCCGCTGCTCGCGCCAATCCTGACCTGCGGGCCGACGCGGCCGCAGCGGCCGCCCTTGCGCTCGGCGCCGCCTGGGCGGCAGCCAAGCTCGTCGAGGTCAACCTCGCGATGCACAGCGAGGATCCGAGGCTGGCGCGAGCGCAGCAGATCGCGGCCGGCGCGACCCGCACCGCCCGTGAGGCCCTGACCGTCGACGAGTGACAGCGGCGCTCGTCGCGCTCTTCGTCGCCTCGCTCGGCGTTACCCTCGCCGCGGCGGGGTTTTTCGCGAGGCGTCTCGACCAGGTTGGCTTTCGCCTCGGCCTTCCCGAGACCCTCCTGGGGCTGCTGACTGCCGTCGCGGCCGACGCTCCGGAGGTTTCGTCCGCGATCGCCGCCCTCGTCAAGGGAGAACACAGTGTCGGTGTCGGCGTCGTCGTCGGCTCAAACGTCTTCAACCTCGCGGCGATGATCGGAGGCGGTGCGCTCCTGTACGGGCTCGTCCGCGTTGGCCGCGAGTCGCTCGTTGTCGAAGGTTCTGTCGGCCTGGCCGTCCTGTTCGCGAGCGTCGCACTCCTTGTCGGCTGGCTTTCCCCGGCGGCGGCGATCGCGATCATCGCGGTCGTGCTCGTTCCCTACGTCGCCGTGCTTGCGCTCGGCCCGCGTGGCGTCGAGCGCCTGGCGATCCCCGGCCGTGGCTTCCTGCATCGGATGTTCGGCCAAGAACATCCAAGGGTTCGGGACGAGGGCGGGATCGCGGGCCCGGCGATCCTGTTGCTACCGGCGATGGTCGTCATCGTCGCCGGAAGCGCCCTGATGGTTGAGGCGGCTGTCCGGCTGGGCCACCGCTGGTCGGTGCCGGAATACCTGGTCGGCGTGCTCGTCCTCGCCGTCCTGACGAGCCTCCCGAACGCATTCACCGGGATCCGGCTCGCGTCCCAGAGCCGCGGCTCGGCCTTGCTGTCGGAAACGCTCAACAGCAACACGATCAACCTCGTGGCCGGAGTCGCGATCCCAGCGCTCGTGCTCTCGCTCGGCAGCTTTTCGGGGCTTGTGGCCTTCGATCTGGCCTGGCTGATCGGCACGATGCTTGTCGTGCTGGTACTGCTCGTCCACGGCGTGAATCGGATCGGAGGCGGCTTCGTCGTCGTGCTCTACCTCGTCTTCGTCGCCGTCCAGATCGGCTACGGCCGGTGATCGTCGCGCATCTCGATCTCGACGCCTTCTTCGCGGCCGTCGAGGAGCTCGAGCAGCCGGAGCTGCGGGCGAAGCCGCTCGTCGTCGGCGGCGATCCGCACGGGCGCGGCGTCGTCGCGACCGCGAACTACGAGGCCCGCAAGTTCGGAATCCACTCGGCGATGTCGGCCGCAGAGGCGCTGCGGCGTTGCCCACATGCGGTTTTCGTGCGGCCTCGCCATGTTCTCTACCGGGAGTACTCCCGCGAGGTCTGGACGGCCGTTCGCGAAGTCGTGCCGACCGCGGAGCGAACCGGGCTCGACGAGGGCTACCTCGACATCGGCGAGGTCGCACCCGATTTCGCGCGGGGGCGCGTTGTCGCCGAGGCCGTGCAGGCGGCTGTGCGCGGCGCCACGAGCCTGTCGTGCTCGCTCGGGGTCGCGAGCTCGAAGGTCGTCGCCAAGATCGCCAGCGACCGTCGCAAGCCGGGCGGACTGACAGTCGTCCCAGCGGGCCGTGAGGCGGCGTTCCTGGCGCCGATCGACGTGCGACGGCTGCCCGGAGTCGGCCCCCGGGCGGAGGAACGGTTGCGCCGCGCCGGCGTCGAGACGATCGGAGCGCTGGCGGCGCTGCCAGACGGCGAGCTCGCGCGCTTGCTCCCCGGCAAGCTCGGCCCTTTGCTCCGCGACCGCGCCCGCGGCATCGATCCGCGATCGCTCGAGACGACCTCCCAGACGATCTCGATCTCGACTGAAGAGACCTTCGACCGCGACATCGCGGACGTCGGGCAGCTGAGGGCCGAGGTGAGGCGGATGGCCGAGCGAATGGCCGAACAACTCGAGAAGAGCGGCCAGACGGCGCGCACGGTGACAACGAAGGTTCGCTATCCGGATTTCTCGATCCGCAGCCGCTCGACCACGCTGCCGGTGGCGACCGACGACCGCGGTCGCATCGCCGAGCTCGCCTGCGAGCTGCTCGAGCGGGCGCTCGCCGACCGCCCCGGCGCGCTCAGGCTCGTCGGCGTCGGGCTCTCAGGCCTCGAGGACTTCCGCCAGCTCGCCCTGCTCGGCTAAGCCTCAGACGTCTTCGGTCGACCAGCGGGCCACATCGCGAATCGAGACGATCCCGATCGCGCGCTCGCCCTCGATGACCGGAATGTGGCGGAAGCCTCGCTCGAGCATGATCTCGGCGGCTTCCTTCGGCGAAGCATCGGGCCCCAGCGTGATCGGATCAGGGGTCATCCATTCGCGCACCCGCGCCTCGCTCGAGTGCGTCCGTCCGGCGACTGCCCGGGTGAGATCGCGCTCGGTCAGGATCCCGATCAGCCGCCCGTAGTCGGAGACGGCGGCCGAGCTCACCTCGCGGTCGACCATCTTCTGCGCCGCCTCGCCGATCGTGTCCTCGGGGGCCACGGTCAGGACGTCCTTGGTCATCAGGTCGGTGAGCGTGCTCATTGGAAGCGCGAGCATAGAAGAAAGGCACCCAAGCGCCTACTCGACGTCCAGCCTTGCGTCCTCGAGGTCGATGTCGCGGGTCACCCGAGCCATGACATCGTCGTTGATCTTGCGCTCTCGGCGCAGCTGGAGAACGGCTGCCCGCTCCGCGTTGAAAAGCTCGCGCAGCAGCCGCTGGTAGGCCTGCGACCGCTCCTCGATCGCGCTGTCGTCGTCCGCGGAGAAACGGGCTGCAAACCGGTTTCGGCGGAAATCCATCAGTCCACGCAATCGCTCGACGGTGTCCGGTCGCACCCAGTCTTCGCCGGCAAGCTCGTCGAGCCGGGCGATCGCCGCATCGGCGGCTTTGATGCGAGCCTCCGACTCTTCCTTCACGGAGACGTCGTCGGCCTCGACGCCGAGCGTCCGGATCACGAACGGCAGCGTCAGGCCCTGAAAGACGAGCGTCGCGAGGATGACGGCGAACGCGAGGTAGATGATCAGGTTCCGCTCGGGGAACGGGTCGCCCGCATCGGTCGAGAGGGGAATCGCGAGCGCGGCCGCGAGCGTGACCGCGCCGCGGAGCCCCATCCATGACACCACCGCCGGCCGCTGCCAGGGCGGCGCAGGTTCGTGTCTCTCCGACCGTCCCCACAAGATCCACGGCACGTACGAGAGAGGGAAGATCCAGATGATCCGGACTACGATCACGGCCAGGCCGACCAGCACAGCGTCCGCAACGAGCTCGC
>DATFXA010000245.1:0-8066 GCA_035258645.1 Gaiellaceae bacterium | reverse complement strand
AGCGCCACCAGAACCACCGTGCCGGCCGAGACGGCGTTGCCTTCGATCCGCAGCACGACCTCGAGGATCCCGAGCGCGAGCCCCAGCAGGGTCCACAACAGGCCGAAGAAGTAGAAGAAGACGAGCGGGTGGAAATCGCGGATCACGTACTTCGTCCGCAGGCGCCAGAAGAAGCCCTTCAACAACAGCCAGGAGATCGTCGGCACGACCTTCCGCAGGCGGATGCCCGAACGCTCGCCGACGCCGTAGATCGGCCGCGACGGGACGTCGCGCACGCGCGCGTTCCACACGTTCAGGTGTACGAGCATGTCGTTCGGAAACCCATAGCGCTTGTAGATCCGGTCGAGATCGAGGAGCTCGAGGTACTGCAGCGAGACCGCGGTGTAGCCGGACTGCGAATCGGCGATGTGCCAGTAGCCGGACGCAATTTTCGTCAGCATCGACAGAACGGCGTTGCCGAGGTAGCGGTAGCGCGGGATCAGTTGCCAGGCCTGCCCGGTGAAGAGGCGGTTCGCCTTCGCGTAGTCGAGGTCGCCCTGCGCGACGGGCTCCACGAGATGCCGCAGGTCCTCGGGGTCCATCTGGTTGTCCGCCGCCATCACGGCGGTGACGTCCATCCGCTCGGCGAGCGCGGCCTTGTAGCCGGTGACAATGGCCGCGCCGACGCCCTCGTTCTGTTCGTGCTCTATCACCCGCACGCGCGGATCGGGCAGCGCGCGCGCCCGCTCGACCGTCGCGTCCTTCGACTTGTCGTCGACGATGTAGATCCGATCGACGAAGTCGGGCACGCCCTCGACGGTCGAACCGAGCAGTTGCTCCTCGTTGTACGCGGGAATGACGACCGCGACCGACTTGCCGTCGACCACGGCTTGAAGTTACACAGAGGCTCGGCGGACGACCCTCGCGGCAGGCTCCCAGAGCAGGGCCGCCAGGATGCCGATCACGAGGCCGATCAGCGCGCCGACCAGGATCGAGTTCCGACGGCTGCGCGCCGTCGTCTTCGAGGCGCGCGCCGGTGAGAGGACCTGGCTGCGCTCGACGCTCTGGGCCAGCGCGAGCAGTGACTGGTTCTGGGTCTGGTCGGCGATCACCTGCCGCTGTTCCTGGATCGCGAGGCCGATCAGGTTCCCGAGGATCAGCTTGTCCGTTGCGGAGATGCTGCCGCCGCGGATCTGATCCTGCAGCGACGACAGACGGCCGTTGATGTTGTCCAGCTCCGCCTTGTCGGCGGCGATGTTCGTCTTCAGGTTCTTGATCTTCGTGTCGACGTACTGGCCCGAGACCTGGTTGACGACGATCGTCGCGAGCTCGTCTGCGGCGCGCGTGACCCGGGCCGGGCGCTTGCCGGTGACGACGATGTTGACGAGCGGGTTCTGGCCCACCCTTCCGAGCGCCGCCGCGACGCCTGCGACCGCTTGCGTAGAGACGTGCCCGCGGAGCGATCCGCTCGGCAGCCCGGCCCGACGCTCGGCAACGTGCTGCCAGAACGGCGACAAGACGACCTGCTTCACCGTCGACGGGTTTGTCGTCAAGCTCTGGATCTGGCCGGTGCCGGTCGGGTTGAGCGGCTGACCGAGGTAGACGCTGGCCTTCGCCTGGTAGACCTGGTGCCCGCCGAGCGAGAGCAGGTAGCCGATGGCGATTCCGGCGACCAGCCCGGCAAGGGGCAGCCACCAACGGGCGATCAGCGCGTTCCAGTACCGCCCGACGTCGAGCTCATCCTCAGCGTCGACGTCCGGCACAGGCCGCTCGCGCTGCTTGCGCGGTGGAGTCTCCAGCGCCATGCGTCCGGCGACTCTAGCCAGAGCGACGGCCGGGCCGCCGGATCAACGCGTACAGCTTCGAGTAGCCGACCAGGTAGAGACGGCTCTTGGACGCCACGACCGCGGCGTACTGCCCGGTCGGGTACGTCCAGAGGACCTTTCCGGTGCGCGCGTCGAGCCCGTACGTGCGGCCCGAGAGCGTCGAGAAGTAGACGACGCCGTCGATGACGCTCGAGGAGCCGGAGATCTTGCCGCCGGAGTGGAACTGCCAGCGCACGTCCCCGGTCGCGGCGTCGAAGGAGTAGAAGGTGCCGTCGTAGGAGCCGACCAGCACGTTCCCCTTCCAGACGGCGGCGGAGCTGTAGACGAAGTCGCCGGTGCCGTTCGACCAGCGCAGCTTGCCGGTGGTCGCGCCGAAGGAGTACATCTTCCCGTCGGTGGCGCCGATGTACACCCGGCCGTAGGCGACCGCAGGATTGGCATAGAAGGTCCCCGTCCGTCCGATCCGCGGCTGCGAGGTTGCCCGCCAGATCTGCTTGCCGGTATGGAGGTCGAGCGCGTACACGTGGGTGTCGTAAGAGCCGAAGTAGACGCGGTTCCCCGACTGGGAGATCGCGCCCTTGACCAGCCCGCCGGCCTTGAAGTGCCAGCGCAGGTTCCCGGATGCGGCCGTGAACGCATAGACGTCGTGCGACCAGTCGCCGACGATGACCATGTTGTCGGCGACGAGCGGCGAGCTCTCGCTCGGCCCGATGATCCGCTGCCAGCGAATCCGGCCGGTCTCTGCGTCGAACGCGATCACCTTCCCGTCGACCCCGTGCGAGGCGTTACACGGCGGCTTGTTCAGCAGCGAGACGAAGACGAGGTGGTGGCCCACCGCCGGCGACGCCGCGGAGCAGCGGTGCGAGCGGTACTTCCAGAGCACCTTGCCCGTGCCTTGGTTCAGGGCGAAGACCGTGCCTGCGTTGTTGACGATGTAGATGCGGTCGTAGGCGATCACCGGCGGAAACTCGAGCAGGGCCCGCGCGCGGAAGGTCCAGACCGGCTCGCGCCTGAACGGCGGGTGCACCTTGAATGCCAACGGGGCGCGCAGGCGGGCCGTGTCGAAGCCGTACATCGGCCAGGTGACCTGCGGCGGCTCCTTCGCCTGCTTCGGCTCGGTCTTGACGAACTCGACCGTCGACGAGCCGCGGATGTCGCGCCCCTGGTGCTTCCGGTAGAGAAAACCGGCGGTGCCGAGGGCGACGAGAAGGATCAGTACGCCTGCCGCCGTGTACTTGATTCGATTGCTCATCGGCGACGATGCTCGACAGCGTAGAGCCTCGAGTATCCGTGTAGCAGCAGCTTGCCGCCGTTGCCCGAGACCGGCACGTACTGGCCGTCCGGGAAGCGGAAGACCCGGCGCCCCGTGCGGGCCTTCAATCCGAAGATCCCCCGCCGCAGGTTGCTGAAGTAGACGATGTTCCCGACGACTGCAGGCGCGCCCGAGATCGGCGAGAGACTGCCGTACCTCCATAGCACCCGACCGCTCGTCGCCGAGACGCAGTAGAGGAAGCCGTTGTGCGAGCCGAAGAAGACACGGCCTCCCCAGACGGCAGGCGATGAGTAGACGTAGGCACCCGTGTGCAGGGTCCACAGCTTCCGACCGTGGATCGAGAACGCGTTCATCGTGTCGCCGTCCGACGAGGGCACGAAGACGCGGCCGCCGGAAACGGCCGGCGTCCCGTAGATGCGGCCGTTGACGGAGCCCGTCCACTGCCGCCGCCCCGTGCGCGCTGACAGCGCGAGCAGCCGCCCGCCGTAGTCCCCGATGAAGATCGTGTTGCCGCGCCGTGACGCGCTCGAGGTGATCTTGTAGCCCGAGCGGTAGACCCAGCGCACACGGTGGGTGGCGAGGTCGAGCGCATAGACGTTGCCGTTCCAGGCGCCGAAGAAGTCGAGCCCGTGCCAGACGAGGGGCGAGGACTCGATCGGCGCTCCGATCCAGCGGTGCCAGAGGAGCCGCCCGTTGTGCCGGTCGAACACCCACACGTGCCCGTCCATGCCGTGGACGATCAGCTCGTCCCCGACGATCGCCGGCGAGGACGCCAGCTTCCCGTGCGGGATGTCGAAGCGCCAGGCCAGCGTCCCGTTGGCCATCGAAAACCCTCGAACACTGCCCCAGGCGTTGCCGATATAGGCCACGCCGTCGGTCACGACCGCGGGGAACTCCAGCAGGCCTCCGAGCGGCCTGCTCCAGACGATGCGGAACGGCGGACTGACGTGGATCCGCGCCTGCGTCTGCGTCCGCGCCTCGTTCGCACCGAACATCGTCCACTGGAGCGAACGGCGGAAGATCCTGACGCCCGCGAGTGGGCGGTGGCGGACGTTGACGTGGAGCTCGCGGCCGTCGTAACCGCTGGCCGAGATCCGCAACGGCAGCAGCCGCCGGTGTCGCGGGCGCAGGATCGCGATGCCGTTTCGGTTGGTATGGGCTGCGAGCCGGCCGAGCCGAACGTGGGCCCGCGCGATCGGCCGGCCCAGGTCGCCGTCGAAAACGGCGATCTTGACGCCCCGGGGAACCGGTAGGGGCTTGAAGACCGCAGGCGGCCGCATCGCTGCATGACGGGTCGTGTGACCACAGCCTGCGACGAGCACGACAGGCGCAGCAAGGAGAAGAACCGCTATTGAGAAACGGCGGCGGGCGACTCGATCACGGTAGCGAGTCGTCCGGTCGGCTGCGCTCTTGAACCACTTCGGCGTAGAGGGCCTCGTGCTCCCGGGCCGAGGCGTCCCACGTCAGCGCCGCGCGGGCGCGCGCGGCCCCTCGAACGGCTTCGGCACGCCGTCCGTCGTCACGCAGCAACCGAACGCAGGCGGCGGCGAGCGCGTCGACGTCCTCGGGCGGCACGACTTCGCCCGCGCCAAACTCCTCAACGGTCTCGCCGAGGCTGCCGACGTCGGAAGCGACGATCGGAAGGCCGTGGCCGACCGCGAGCGCGAGCACGCCCGATGCATCCACGCGGCGCCGGTAGGGCAGCACGACCACCGATGCATCGGCCAGCACCTGCTCGACTTCCGCCTCCGGCAGGAAGCCGAGCCGCCAGTCGATTCGCTCCCATACTCCGAGCTCGGTCGCCAGCGCCTGCAGCGGCTCCACCGGATCGAGCGGATCGCCGGCGACGACCAGGCGCACATCGGGGCGGTCGCGCGCGACCGCCGGGAGGGCGCGCAGCAGCAGATCGAGGCCCTTGTAGGAACGGATCAGGCCGAAGAAGAGGAGGGTCTGCCCGGCCCGGGCTCCGTCGCCGTCCGCGCCCCGCGCGCTGTCGAAGACCGGATGCGGGATGCGCGCAATCTGCGCCGGAGGAATCCCGAGCGCGGCAAGCTGCTCGACTCCTCGCCGCGAGTGGACGATGACACGGTCGACGCTCTCGAGCACCCGAAGCCAGGCCTCGCGGCGCCGGCCGAGCCCGCCTTCGAGGTCGTGTGCGGTGAAGACGACCGGCCGCTTCGCCGCCACCGACCGCAGCCAGCGGAGATCCCTGTCCGGACGGACGAGCCACTGCACGTGGACGACGTCCGGATCGAGCAGCTCGAGCCGCCTTCGTGCACGCAGAAAGCTCGGCAGGTACTCCAGGCCTTTCAACGGCGCCCGTGCCGACGAGCGAGGATTGCGCCGAAACCGCCCCGAGCTGAGCGGAAAGAAGAGCTCTTCGGACCGGTAGCCAGTGGGTTCAGGCACCTCGCCGAAGCGAAAGGGCGCGGTCAGGAGCGTAACGTCGAGCCCGCGGGCCGCAAGCGCGGCGGCGAGCCGATCGTCGTACGGCGGCGTGTACGCTCCTGCATCGATGAGGGCCACGCGCACCGGCCGATGGTAGCCCGCGCGATCAAGCGGATCGCCGACCCGATCCTCGCCTTTTTCCTGCTCATCGTGCTTTCGCCTGTCCTCCTGGCGATCGCGGTCTGGATCCTCGTCGACACCGGCAGGCCTGTCCTCTATGCACAGGCCCGGGCGGGGAAAAACGGCAAGCCATTCCGCATGCTGAAGTTCCGGACGATGGTGCAGAACGCGGTCGAGCTCGGCCGCGAGCAGGGCTTGAGCCAGGACCCCTTCGGGCTCGTCCCCAACGATCCCCGGATCACGCGCAGCGGCCGGTTCCTCCGGCGAACGAGCCTCGACGAGCTGCCGCAGCTGATCCATGTCCTGTTTGGCCAGATGAGCCTCGTCGGCCCGCGGCCGGACCTCGTGGAGCAGGTCGCGAACTACGACGAACAGGACCGGCGGCGCCTCGAGGTCCGGCCGGGCATCACCGGCTGGTCGCAGGTGCAGGGACGCGACGAGATCGCCTGGCCGGAGCGGTTCGAGCAGGACGCCTGGTACGTCGAGCACTGGTCGCTCCGTCTCGACCTCGTGATCCTCTTGCGAACGCTCACGCAGCCGTTCCGCGAGGAGCCGGTGCCGGTCGAAGACACGATGAACATCGAGCGCGCCCGGCGCGCTTCGTCGGCCCACCGCCCGTGAGCTCGAGCTCAACGGGCACGGCGGCCCTCGTCGAGGTGGCGCCGGCCGAGTGGGATCCGCTGCTGGCGCGACTCGGTCGGCGTGACGCGTATCTGCTGCGCGGCTACCTCGAGAGCGCGCGCCTGCTCGAAGCAAATGATCTAGATCACAAGGCAGAGCGGACCGAGCTGCCGCGGCCGGTGCTCTTGCACCTCGCGGACGAGGGCGGGGACGTCGTTTTCGTGCTGATCGTGCGCGAGATCGCCGGCGCGCCGGGACGTCTGGACGCAATCACCCCCTACGGCTACGGCGGGCCCGTGGCCGTTGGGCCCGAGCCGCCCGTCGAGCGCTTCTACGAGCTCTACGAAGACTGGTGCCACTCGGGCGGCGTCGTCTCGACCTTCATCCGCTTCCACCCGCTCTATGCGAATCAGCTTCAGGCGCCTCCCAGCGTCCACGTCGAACGGCTGGGCGAGACGATCGCCTGGTCGCTCGACCCCGAGCTCGACCTCTTCGCCGGCCTCCATCCCAAGCACCGAAACAAGGTGCGCAAGGCGAGGGCGGCCGGCCTCGAGGTCACCCTCCAAGAGGCCCCGGCCGGCCTGAGCGAGTTTGCCGCCCTCTACGACGCGACGATGAGCCGCCTCGGCGCGGACGAGTTCTACTTCTTCCCTGCCGGATACTGGCAGGCGCTCGACGAAGGGCTGGGCGACAGGATCGTGCTCGTCGAAGCTCGTTCCGGCGACGAGCTCGCGGCGGGGGCGCTCTGCTTCGCGACGCCTCCGTGGCTCCATTACCACGTCTCCGGCACGAGCGAGCGCGGCCGCGAGGCGGGCGCGGCGAATCTCGTCCTGTTCGAGGCGGCTTGCTGGGGGCAGGGGCAGGGGCTCGAGCAGTTCCACCTCGGCGGCGGCGCCGGCGGCCGCGAGGACACGCTCTTTCACTTCAAGCAGCGCTTCTTCCCCTCCGGTCGGCGCGAGGCGAGCGTCGGCAAGCTCGTCCACGATGCCGAGGTCTACCGTGCGCTGACCAGGGCTTCGGACGTGCGGCTCCACGGCTTCTTCCCGGCTTATCGCGCAAGCTAGAGTGACCGCCCGCCCCATGCGGATCCTCTACATCGACTCGAAATTCGGGAGCCCGAGGGCGTCCTCGCACGCCCGGGTCTACCACTTCGCGCAGCGGCTGCTCGAGCGCGGGCACGACGTGACGATCATCGGCCGCGATTCCGGTCGGATGGAGCTCGAGGGAGAGCGCCGCCGCGGAATGGCCACGCGGGGCCGGCTCGACGGGCTCGAGATCGTACTGCTCAAGGTTCCCTATGCGCAGGCGTATTCGAAGCGGATGCGCATGCTCTCCTACGGCGGCTTCACACTCGGCGCGGGGCTGCTCGGAGCGACGGCCGGCCCGGCCGACGTCGTCTTCGCCTCGTCGAGCCCGTTGACGATCGGCATCTCGGGCGTGCTCGCGTCGCGCCTGCGGCGCACGCCGTTCGTGTTCGAGCTCCAGGACCTGTGGCCGGCGGTACCGATCGGGCTGGGCTTTCTGACCGGCCGCACAGAGATCAGGGCGGCCGAGTGGCTCGAGCGCAGCCTCTACCGGGCGGCCAAGCGGATCGTTGTCTGCAGCGCTGAGGTGCGCGACGTGCTGGTCGAGGGAGAGATTCCTGCCGAGAAGGTCGTGCTGATCCCGAACGTCAGCGACGTGGAGCATTTCAGCCCCGAGATCGGCGACCCCGCCTTCCGCGAGCGGAACGGCATCGACGGCAAGTTCCTCGCGGTCTACGCGGGCGCGATGGGCGTCACGAACGGCATCGACCAGCT
>DATFXA010000244.1:0-7786 GCA_035258645.1 Gaiellaceae bacterium | reverse complement strand
TGCGGCGGGCCGGCAACGTGCAGGGAATGCTCGGCGCGTTCGGCCGCTCGCGCGCCCGTCGCTACCAGCCTTCCGGCGATCGAGTCACCTTTGCCGACGTGGCCGGGATCGACGAGGCCAAGGAGGAACTGGCCGAGGTGGTCGACTTCCTGCGTAATCCGGACAAGTACCGGAAACTCGGCGGGCGGATTCCGCATGGTGTGCTGCTCGCTGGGGCGCCCGGCACCGGCAAGACCCTGCTGGCGCGGGCGGTCGCCGGTGAGGCGAACGTGCCGTTCTTCTCGGAATCCGCCTCAGAGTTCGTGGAGGCGATTGTCGGGATCGGCGCCTCGCGCGTCCGCGATCTCTTCGCCCAGGCGAAGGAGGCGGCTCCGGCGATCGTCTTCATCGACGAGCTGGACGCGATTGGCCGTTCCCGGACGTCGGGCGTCGCCGGCTTCAGCGGCGGCAACGACGAGCGCGAGCAGACGCTGAACCAGATCCTGACGGAGATGGACGGCTTCGACTCGTCGACCGGCGTGATCGTGATCGGGGCGACCAACCGGCCGGACGTGCTCGACCCGGCGCTGCTCCGACCCGGACGCTTCGACCGCCGGGTCTCGGTGCAGCCTCCCGACCGCAACGGGCGGGAGCAGATCCTCAAGGTGCACATCCGCGGGGTTCCGCTCGGCAAGGACGTCGATCTCGGCCGGATCGCGGCGACGACGCCGGGGATGGTCGGCGCCGATCTGGCCAACCTCGTCAACGAGGCTGCGCTCCTGGCCGCGCGCAGGAATCACGACGTCGTCATGGAGGCCGACTTCACAGACGCGCTCGAGAAGATCCTGCTCGGCGCCGAGCGCCAGGTGCTGATGAGCCCCGAAGACCGGCGCCGAACCGCTTATCACGAGGGCGGCCACGCGATCGTCGGCATGCTCACGCCGGGCGCCGATCCGGTTCGCAAGATCTCGATCATTCCCCGCGGGGTGTCGCTGGGCGTCACCTTCTCGGCGCCCGATGCCGACCGCTACAGCTACGAGCGGCGGGAGCTCGAGGCCAAGATCAAGGTCGCGCTCGGCGGCCGATCTGCGGAGGAGATCGTCTACGACGAGCCGACGACCGGAGCGGAGTCAGACATCCAGCAGCTGACCGAGATCGCGCGGCAGATGGTCGGCCGGTGGGGCATGAGCGCGAAGATCGGCCCCGTCGCCGTCACTCCCTCGGACGGCCGCGGGCCGTTGCTTCCGGGTGTGGCCGAGGTCTCACCGCAGACCCAGGAGCTGGTCGACGAGGAGGTCCGGCGGATCGTCGAAAAGGCGCACGGCGAGGTCGTCACCCTGCTGAGGGACAACCGCGACAAGCTCGACTCGCTCGCGGCGGCGCTGCTCGAGCACGAGACCCTCGACGAGGACGAGGCCTACGCCGCGGCCCACGTCGAGAAGCGAGCGGAGAGCATCGACGGAGAGCTGGCGGCCGCCGCGCGAACAGCAAGCTCCTCCTAGCCGCGCGCGACCGCTTCGATCTCCGCCAGTGTCTCCGGATTCTCGAGCGACGAGAGATCGCCCGGATCAGACCCGAGCGCTTTCGCGCGCACCGCGCGCCTGACGATCTTCGCGCTGCGTGTCTTCGGCAGCGCGGCCACGAACAGGATCCGCTCCGGGGCGAACGCCTTCCCCAGCTCGGCCGAGACGAGCGCCCGCAGCTCGGCCGCGAGCTCGTCCGACGGCTCGGCCCCGGGCACGAGCGCGCAGAAGATCCAGGCGGTCTCACCCTTGACCTCGTGCGGGACGCCGACCGCCGCGGCTTCTGCGACGTCAGGGTGCGCCACCACAGCGGACTCGAGCTCAGCCGGCCCCACCCGCTTGCCGGCGATGTTGAGCGTGTCGTCAGAGCGCCCGTGCAGGAACCAGTAGCCGTCCTCGTCGACGGAGGCCCAGTCGCCGTGCACCCAGACACCGGGTAGTCGCTGCCAGTAGGTCTCGAGGTACCGCTCGGGATCCCGCCAGAACCCGCGCGTCATGCCGGGGAAGGGTTTGCGGCAGACGAGCTCGCCGACCTCTCCGCGCACCGGACGTCCTTCCGCGTCGACAACGTCCATCGCCATCCCGAGAGCCGGCCCGCCGAGCGAGGTGGCCTTGATCGGCTCCGCCAGGCACGCAGAGAGGAAGCAGGCGCCCACCTCAGTTCCGCCCGAGCAGTTGATGATCGGGCAACGTCCACCGCCGACGACCTCGTGTAGCCAGCGGTAGGGCTCCGGGTTCCACGGCTCGCCCGTCGTCACGAGCACCCGCAGCGAGGAGAGGTCGTGGCGCTCGACAAGCTCGCGGCCGTGCGGGATCAGCGCGCGCGTCAGCGTCGGCGAGATCCCGAGCACCGCGACGCGCTCGCGCTCGACGAGCGACCAGAGCCGGTCGGCCGCGGGCCAGTCAGGCGCTCCCTCGGCGAAGAGAACCGTGCAGCCGAGCGCGTTCCCACCGACTACCTCCCACGGCCCCATGATCCAGCCCATGTCGGTGACGAAATGAACGATTTCGCCGGGCTTGGCGTCTGCCTGGTAGGCAACCTCGCGGGCGATCGAGACGAGAAACCCGCCCTGGACGTGGACGACTCCCTTCGGCTTGCCGGTTGTGCCGGACGTGTAGGTGAGCAGGTACGGGTGCTCCGAGTCGACCTCGAGCGGCCCGAGCGTCCCCGGCCTACCCTCCATCGCCTCGGAGTCGAAGAGATCGCGGCCGGGCGTCATCGGGACGTCGTCGCGCCCAAGCCGGCGCCAGACGACCACGTGCTCGACAGAAGGCGACTCCCGCACCGCCGCGTCGACGATTTCCTTCATCGGCACTTCCCGTCCGCGCCGCAGCGAGCCGTCGGCTGTGACGACGACCTTCGCCTCGGAGTCCTGCAACCTTTGCGCGACAGCCGGTGCGGCGAAGCCGGAGAAGACAGGCACCTGGACCGCTCCGATGTGGGCGCAGGCGTGCGAGACGATCGAGACCTCGGGCGACATCGGCAGGAAGAACGCCACCCGATCGCCGGGCTCGACCCCGAGCGAGACAAGCGCCTCTGCGAACTTCGTCACCCGCTCGGAAAGCTGCCGGTAGGTGAGACCGTGTCGCTCACCGTCCTCCGACTGCCAGGTCGCAGCTGCCACCTCCGGTGTCCGCTCGGCCCAGCGATGGACGCAGTTCCAGGCAAGGTTGAGCTTGCCGCCGACGAACCAGGTTGCCCACTCCGGCCCACGTGAGAGATCGACAACCTGGTCCCAGGGCCGCGAGAACTCCAGTCCCATGTCCTCGATGGCCTCGGGCCAGAACCACTCGGGATCCTCGGCCGAGCGCCGCCGAAGCTCGCGGTAGTTGCCAGCACCGACCCGCCGCATCAACCGGACGACGTTTGCCTGCTCGAGCACCTCGGGCGTCGGCCTCCAGACGATCTCCATCGCCGCTGAAGCGTAGAGAACATGTGGCTTGCGGCCTGACCTGGTGACCCCGCTAACCTGGCCCGAATGCGAGCCGCGATCTTCGCCGAGAAGAACCGCAAGTGGTGGACGCTGGGCGCGCTTTCGTTCGCGCTCTTCATGATCATGCTGGACAACACAATCGTGAACGTCGCACTGCCGGCGATCCAGAGCGACCTCCGGATCGGGACATCGGAGCTCGAGTGGGTGGTGACAGCCTACGCCCTCACCTTCGCAGTTCTCCTGCTGACAGGTGGGAAGCTCGGCGACCTCTACGGCCGGCGCCGGATCTTCACGATCGGGCTCGTCATCTTCACGCTCTCCTCGCTCGCCTGCGGGCTCGCATCGAGCGCGGGCGAGCTGATCGGTGCGCGCGCAGTGCAGGGTGTCGGGTCGGCGCTGATGATGCCCGCGACGCTGTCGATCATCACGGCAACGTTCGCGGCGCGTGAGCGCGGGGCGGCAATCGGGATCTGGGCGGGCGTCTCAGCGATGGCGCTCGCAATCGGGCCGCTGCTCGGCGGCGTCATCACCGAGCACATCTCCTGGAACTGGATCTTCTACGTCAACGTCCCGATCGGGATCCTCGCCGTCATCGCCAGCATCGTTGTCGTGCCCGAGTCGCGAGACACGTCGCGCGAGCAGCGGCTCGACCTGCCTGGACTGCTCACTTCCGGAATCGGGTTGCTTGCACTCGTCTATGCGCTGATCGAAGGGCACAACTTCGGCTGGACCTCGCCGAGGATCGTGAGCCTGTTCGTCATCTCCGCCGTCGCGCTAAGTGCCTTCGTCTACGCCGAGCTGCACCAGCGGCTGCCGATGCTCGACCTGACGCTTTTCCGCAACGGCACGTTCACCGGCGCGAACATCGTCGCGATCCTCGTCACGCTGGCGATGTTCGGGATCTTCGTCTTCTTCCCGATCTACATGCAGAGGTTCCTCGGCTGGTCGCCGATCCAGGCCGGCGCCGCGTTGCTTCCGTGGACGATCCTGATCGTCATCTTCGCCCCGATAGCGGGCAAGCTCTCCGACAGGGTTGGCTCGCGCTGGCTGATCGCCGGCGGGATGACGACCGTCGCTCTGTGCTGCCTCGAGCTCTCGACCGTGACCGTCGATTCCGGGTTCTGGCGGATGCTGCCGGGATTCATTCTCGGCGGTCTTGGGATGTCGTTCGTGATGACGCCGATGTCAGCCGCGGTCATGGGCGCCGCTCCCGTCGACAAGGCTGGAGTCGCATCGGGCGTCCTCAACACTTTCCGCCAGGTCGGCGTTGCGCTCGGGATCGCGATCACTGGCGCAATCCTCACCAACCGGGCAGCCGCGGCCGCGCGTGCCGGTGCCGATCCCCCGCACGCCTTCGTCCACGGCCTCACCTTCGCGATGCGCGTCAGTGCGGTTATTTGTCTCGGCGGCGCGGCCGCAGCTGCCGTGCTCATTCGCAGGTACCGCCACGTCGAGCAGCCGCAGACTCTCGCCGAAGCGGCCTGAGCATCACGCGCGAGTCTTGAGCCTCGCCGAAAGTGCGCGGCACTTTCGGCGACAAAAAGGAAAGGCCCCGGCTGCGGCACCCGGGGCCCTTCTATCTAATTGAGCGGCTTTTAGAGGCGACGGCCCGGAAGCTATGACTCTGCGGCCCAGCCACGCTTCCGGGCCTTCCGTCGCCATTCTTTGGCGCGCCCCCCACAGCTCCGACCTGGCGTCCGGCGGTGCTGCAGAGTTGCCTGACTATAGACCTGTCCCAGAGGGGCGTCAAGTAGCTCGATCAAGTGATTTTAAAGCACTTTGCTTGACTCTCTTTTCGCCCGTACATGCCCCTTTAGGGGGAGGACGGAAGAGGCAGGGTTGCATATGGGTGAAGTATGCAGTTGACTTCCCGTGAGTCGCTTATGCCTCGCGCTGCAACGAATTCCCGCCGCAGCACCCACTCGGGCAACCGCCTGGGCGAGCGCGTGCGGCAGCTGCGCGTAGCGGCCGGCCTGACTCAGACCGACCTGGCCGGCGACCGCTTCTCGAAGGAGTACGTCAGCCAGATCGAGCGTGGGAAGACCAGGCCTACGCGTGAGACGATCGAGTGGCTCGCAGTCAAGCTTGGGGTCGACCCTGGGTTCCTCGAGCGTGGCGTCTCGGCGGACGAGCGCCGGCGAGTGGACACGTTGCTCGCGCGCGCGGAGGCGCTGACCGAATCGCACGAGTACGAGCAGGCGATCTCGGAATACGAAAACTCCAAGACCGCAGTGCTTGCGACGGGTGTCACCGAGCTGGAGGTGCGCCACCTCGCGGGCGAGGCGTGGGCGCGGATGGAGACGAGCGAGATCAAGCAGGCGATCGAGCTCCTCAATCGCGCGCGGATGCTCGCCGAGGCGTCGGAGTTCTCTGACCTCGATCGGGCGGGTCTCCTCTTCCGCCTCGGTGTCTGCCGCTACCAGCTTTCCAGCATCACGACGGCGCTGAATCTCCTCAACGAGTCCCTGACGTTGGCCGAGGGCTCGGAGCTTCCGTGCGACCGCCTGCGCGCCGACATCCTCGGCTGGCGCTCGCGGTGCTACCGCCGTCAGCGGGACTTCGAAGCCGCTCGCGAGGACGTTGAGCGAGCGCTCGAGCTCGCGCAGGCGCTGGACGATCCGCGCAAGACCGCGGACACATACTTCCAGGCTTCTCTTGTCAGTGAGCGGATGGGGCACTGGGTCCAGGCGCGCAATTACGCCGAGCGCGCAAAGGCCCACTACGAGCAGGTCAACGACGAGCGAAACGTCGGCAGGCTGCTCAACAACCTCGGCGGCCTGAACTTCCATCTTGGCAAGCCCGAGCAGGCGGTCGAGCATCTCAAGGACGCCTACCGCGTGTTGCTCGACAAGGGCAGCGACGCAGAGGCGGCAAACGTGGTCGCGTCTCTCGCCCATGTGCATCTGATGACGGGCGAGGCAAGCGCGGCCGAGGAGGAGGCACGTCACGCACTCTCCCTGATGGAGAATCGCGAGGACTTCCTCTATCACGTTGCTCCGACGCAGCTCGTGCTGGGTCGTGCGTTGATGGAACAGGGGCGCTTGGACGAGGCAGAGGAGTACCTCTGCGCGTCCGACGCGAGCGCCGAGCAGCTCGAGTCCATCGGCCACCAGGCCGCAGCCTGGATGGCCCGTGGAGACCTCGCCGCCAAGCGTGGCGAGGACGCGGCTGCGGCCAAGCTCTATCGCCGGGCGGCGGAAGCACTCCAGGACGTCCGGTTCTAAGGAAAGGAGGTGAATATGAAAAAGACGCGGCTCATCTTCGTAATTTGTGCCCTTACCGCTGCTGTGTGGTCGCTCCCGGGTCTCGCTCAGGCGAAGCACGCTCCGGGGCAGGGCCACTCAAGGACCGCGAGTATGTTCGACGGCGGCTCAAACACCAGCAGCATGTTCGACGGCGGCTCAAACATCAGCAGCATGTTCGACGGCGGCAGCAGCATGTTCGACGGCCACTAGGCCCGCGCCCAGCTTCAGACAACGAGACAGGCGCGGGCCCGGGGCTACACTCGGGCCGTGCGCGCAGTCATCGTGGCCGTTCTCGTGGCGGTCGTCGCGGCAGGCTGCGGGACGAATAACCGGTCGTCAAGCGGCGCCGGCGCCGCGGGCACCCTGAGCTCTCTGATGAAGCGGCCTGGCGAAGACGTCACGGTCGTCAACGGCGATTCCGATTTCGCCCCGGGCGACCTCCGCTTCTCGTTCCTCGTGATCAGCCACGATGCGCGACCGGTCGAGCGCGACGAGGCACGCGTCTGGCTCGCCCGTTCCCAGGACGGCCATCCCTTCGAGACCGCCACCGCCCGCCTGGAGGAGATCGGGCCGCCGGGTTCCGGCGAGGCCGCCTTCGGCGGCGTCGGCCGGATCTACGTCGTTCATCTCCAGGTCCCGAAACCCGGCCGCTATTGGCTCGTGGCCGAGCCCCTCGGCGCGAAGATCCAGGCGCTAGGGACGCTCGACGTCAAGGCGCGCTCGGATTCGGTGGCGGTCGGCGCGGAGGCGCCTGGCTCGGCGACCCCAACGCTCGCGAGCACCCACGGCGACGTCGCGGCGCTGACGACTCGGGTCCCGCCCGACCGAGCTCTGCTTCGTTACTCGGTGGCCTCCTCGTTGGCGGCGCACAAGCCCTTCGTCGTCACCTTTGCGACCCCGCGCTTCTGCACGAGCCGGACGTGTGGGCCGGTGGTCGACGTCGTCGACTACGTGCGTCACAAGGCCGCGGGCAGCGGCGTGCGCTTCATCCACGTCGAGGTCTTCACGAAGAACCGGCCCGCGCTCGGTTACAACCGCTGGATGCGCCAGTGGGGCCTGCAGTCGGAGCCGTGGACGTTCCTGGTCGGCCGGGACGGGCTGGTGA
>DATFXA010000243.1:0-2919 GCA_035258645.1 Gaiellaceae bacterium | reverse complement strand
CGTGAGCGTCCCTCGGTGTCGAGCGGAGCGAGTCCGAACGGCGGCGCCTCGGGCAGATCGATCGATAGCCCGCACTCGCGCACGAGCAACTGCCCCGCTGCGATGTCGACCGAGCGAGCGGCCTTGAGCGAACAGACGGCGTCGACGCGGCCGGCCGCGAGGTGACAAAGCGAGATCGCCAGCGAGCCCATGATCCGCAGCCTGTGCGCGATGCCGACCATCTGCGCGGCCTTCTCTGCGACCGACGACGTCAAGGTCGCCTCGAATGAGAGGATCTCGATCTGCTCCTTCGGCTTGACCGCACCGAGCGGCTCGCCGTCGAGGAAGGCGCCGGCACCACGCTCGGCCGTCCATTCCTCGCCGGTGCCGAAGTCGTAGACGTAGGCGAAGTGAACGTCGTCCATCGTCGCGCCCTCGGCGACGGCAACCGAGAGCGCGAAGAACGGGATGCCGCGCTTGGCGTTCAGCGAGCCGTCGATCGGATCGACCACGACGTGCGTCGGCCCGCCGGCCCCGAACTCGCGCTCGCCGAGCTCCTCGGAGATGAGCGTGAAGTCGCCGCCGACGCTCTCGAGCCGGCGAACGATCGCGTCTTCCGCTGCAGCGTCGATCGCGACCGTGTCGTCGCCGCCCTTGCCCGCGCCGACCACCGGTTCCCGCTCGACGCGGCTCGGCAGCTCGACCAGCACGGCCTGCACGTCTTCGACCGCGGCTCGGCAGGTCGCCGGCCAGTCAGTCGTCAAGAGGCTGGAACAGCAGGCCCGAGGTCAGCTTCGGAAAGAAGTACGTCGTCTTCTGCGGCATCACCTGGCCGTCGCGCGCGCGCGCGAACACGTCCTCGATTTCGGTTGGCCGCAAGAGGAACGCCGCCTCGGCTTCGCCGTGGTCGACAGCCGCGACGGCCTCGTCGCGTTGCGGCGTGTAGGTGACGCCCTGGGGAGCGAGTGCGTCGACGATCTCGACGTCCAGTCCATCGCCCTCGAGCAGCTCGTAGCCGCCGCCGCGATACAAAACGACTCCGGGCAGCTCGTCTCCCGGCTCGTCGATCGGCGTTCCCCGAACGCCGTCGATCGACTGGGCGAGCCTATGCGTCGGAAAGATGGTCAGCCCTTCCTCTCGCGTCGAGACCAGCACGACCATCATCCATGCACTCGCCTCGGTGCCGTCCTCCTCGTGGAAGGCCAGCGCGGTCTCGTACCGGTGATGTCCGTCGGCGATCATCAGCTGGCGGTCCGCAAAAGCTTGTAACAGACTGTTACTTGGCCCGAGACGCCACAGGGTGTCGCCCCCGGCGGCGAGGTCCGGCTTCCGCTCCGGAATCTCGACGGGGTCTCCATCGTGGAGCAGGAAGATCGGCTCGAGCTCCGTCCGGGTTGCGCGCAGCAGGCGTAGTCGGCCCTCTTTCGGACCCGCGTGGGTGCGCTCGTGCGGGAGTACGACCCGGCTCTCGTAGGGCTCGAGCCGCAAGATCACGACGAGGCCGTTGCGAGTCCGTTGGACGTGGTCGGGGCCGGTGTAGGCCTGGGACAGCGCGTAGACGACCGGGTCCGGCTCGCGCTCGAGTACCCCTTCGTCCCGCCATTCGCGAAGGTCGCGGCCGGCCTGCTCGTCCGAGTCCGGCAGGGTCAGATGGACGACGTTGTGCGGGTCGAGGGCCAGGTAGTGCTCACGCTCGAGCGGCGAGATCACGTCGTAGGGAGGCGCGACCAGCCTGTCGAGCGAGCCCGCCGTCGCCGAGTAGCGAAGCGCTCGGAAGGGCCGAACCTGAGCCATCTCGCCGGACGCTACCAGCCGCTTCAGGACCTAGACTCCCGTCGTGAGCGCGATCGCGGAGCTGGCGGACGAACGCATCGTCGAGGGCACCTACGCAGTCGCGCGCAAGCAGCGCCTGCGGACGCGCAACGGCTCTTCGTACCTCGCCCTGGAGCTCGTCGATCAGAGCGGGCGAATCGAGGCGCGCGTATGGAACGACGTCGACCTGCTCGATGCCCGCTTCGCCGAGGGGGACGCCGTGCGCGTGCTCGGGCGCGTCGAGAAGTTCCGCGACCGGCTGCAGCTGGAGGTCCGTTCGCTCGAGGCTGCGCCCGACGCCGACCCCGCCGCCCTGACGCCCGCCCTTCGGCGCGACGCAGACGAGCTCGACGGCTTCCTGGAGTTCCTGGCCGGCGAGATCTCCCATCCGGGGCTGAAGGCGACCGTCGGCCGCATGCTCGCGGACGACGCCCTCCGAGCCTCGCTGCGCTCGCTCCCGGCAGCGCCCGACGGGCATCACGGCTACACCGGAGGCCTGCTGGAGCACACGGTCGGGGTCGCGACCATCTGCCGCGAGACCGCGCAGCTACATCCGCGGCTACGCACGGATCTGCTTGTTGCGGCCGCTCTCCTGCACGATCTCGGACGGGCCCAGGAGCTCGGCCCGGCGCCGAGCTTCCGGCAAACCGATGAGGGGCGCCTGCTCGGCCATGTCCACTTGGGCCTGAGACTGATCGAGGACCGCGCCGCGGCGCTCGAGGCGGACGTCCGGGCGGAGCTTCTGCACGCCGTCGCGGTTCATCACGACCTGCGGGCCGCCAAGACCGCCGAGGCTGCCGCGCTCTACCACGCAAATCTGCTCGACGCGGTCGCGGCGACCCGGCCCGTCGAGTAGTTGCTGACAGCGGCACTCGCCCTCGCGGCCGCGGCGTCGTGGGGAGTCGGAGACTTTCTCGGCGGTCTCAAGAGCCGCTCGCTCAGCCCGATCGCGATCCTGATCGTCGCCCAGCCGATTGGCCTTGCGCTGCTGGCGATCTGGGTCGCGGTCCGCGGTGAAGGTCCCCCCGGATCGTCGGTCCTCTGGGCCTGCCTTGCCTCGGTGCTCGGGACGACCGGGCTGGTCGCGTTCTACCGCGGCATGGCGGCCGGCGCGCTCAGCATCGTCGC
>DATFXA010000242.1:0-5989 GCA_035258645.1 Gaiellaceae bacterium | reverse complement strand
AGGTCGGCCAACCCGGACTGCCGCATCCAGTAGCACAGGTACAAAGGGCTGCCACCCCACACCAGCAGGGCATCGGTTTCCTGGACGGCCGGCCTCCAATCCTCGGGTTTGACGCTGGGCAAGGCGGTGAGCTCGAGCACTCCCAACGACTTCCAACCCAGTCCGCACATCGGGCTGAACGTTGTCCCGCTGATGAACTGGTAGACGTGCGAAGGCCCGCCCGGGAAGGGCTGCACCCCGGTGGGAATGCAGAGCGCGTTCGACTCCGCGATCGGCTTGCCGAGCAGTTCGACCAGCGCGTGGCGGATGCTCGGGTTGCTGATACCAGACGAACAGAGAAGAAACTTCACGATGCCTCCTGTGTCATCTAACTGCAGGCGAGACCTCTCAATGCGCGTACCGACCTATTTCCCGGTAGAGACAGCGTGGCCCCCGAAAACTCATCGGCCTCGGCCCGGGACAGTCACTGCGTACCTACTGGTCGATCAGGTCGCAGAGGCGCGTACCATCTGCGCGCGTGGAGGCAGGAGTACGCACCGGCGGCTGTCTTTGCGGAGCCGTCCGCTACAGCGTTCGCGGTGACCCCGTGCATGTCCGGCGTTGCCATTGCGCGGACTGCAGAAAGGAGTCTGGCAGCGCCTTCACTGTGTACGCGCACTGGCCCGTCGAGGCATTTGAGATCAGCGGCGAGATCTCAAGCTATGACGGTCGCGGCTTCTGTCCCCGCTGTGGGTCTCGGCTCGTCGATACCGCCTACCCAGGCGACGCGCTCATCGAGATTCGGCTCGGAAGTCTGGATGAGGCGCCCTTCGAGCTGAGGCCAAAAGACGAGATCTGGGTGAAGCGGCGCGAGAGCTGGATACCGCCGGTCGAAGGCGCAGGGCAGCACAACGAGAAGTAGCGACCACCGCTGCAAACCGCGACCCCCTCTTCGCTCGTAAACTTTGAGCAAGATGAAGCGAATCGCCCTCCTCGGGGCCACCGGGTCGATCGGGCGACAGGCGCTTGAGATCATCGGCAGCGACCCAGAGCTCGAGCTCGTCGCTGCGGCCTCTGGGTCACGATCGATCGACGGAGTGGCGCCGCTGACCCAAGTTGGCGGCGACATGACGGAGCTGCTCGACCGAGCGAAGCCGGACCTCGTCCTCAACGCCGTGGTTGGCTTCGCGGGCCTGCCGGCGACGCTCTGGGCACTCGAGCGGGGCGTCGACCTGGCGCTCGCAAACAAGGAGAGCCTCGTCGCGGCCGGCGATCTTGCGACCGCAGCGTGGCGGCGTGGCGGAGGGCGGTTGCTGCCGGTCGATAGCGAGCACTCCGCCGCCCTTCAGTGCCTCGAGGGCAGGACGCCTGAGATGGTGCACTCGCTGGTGCTCACCGCCTCCGGTGGACCGTTCCGCCGACGAGGCCGTGACGAGCTTGCCAATGTGACCCCGACCGAGGCGCTCGCCCACCCGACTTGGAACATGGGCCCCAAGATCACGGTCGACTCGGCAACGCTTGCCAACAAAGGGCTCGAGCTGATCGAGGCGCACTTTCTCTTCGGCCTCGACTACGACCGAATCGAGGTCGTCATCCATCCGACCTCGACAGTCCATGCGCTTGTGCGGTTCCGTGACGGCGCTTCGCTCGCACACCTCGGCTACCCCGACATGCGCGTGCCGATCTCGTTTGCGCTGACGTTCCCGGAACGCGCCCCGGCACCGATCGCGCCGCTGGATCTGGCCTCCGGCCTGACCCTCGAGTTCGAGGCGCCCGACCTGGAGACGTTCCCGCTGCTGGCGCTTGCCCGTCGGGCCGGGGAGGAGGGCGGAACCTACCCCTGCGCTTTCAACGCGGCGAACGAGGTCGCGGTCGAAGCCTTCCTGGCCGGACGGCTTTCCTTCCTCGCAATCGCCGAGACCGTGGAGGAGACACTCGCTTCGGTCGACGGGAAGCCTGCGAGTGAGCTGACCGAGCTGATCGAGGCTGACGCGGAGGCCCGTCGCCTCGCCCAACGAACTGCAACTACGGCATGAGCATTCTGATCGGCATCCTCGGCCTCGGGTTCCTGGTGTTGATTCACGAGGCCGGCCACTTCTACACGGCCCGGGCGGTCGGCATGAAGCCGAAGCGCTTCTACGTGGGCTTTCCGCCGGCGCTGGTGAAGAGGAAGAGGAAGGGAATCGAGTACGGCATCGGGGCGATTCCGCTCGGCGGTTACGTGAAGATCCCGGGCATGCACAGGCCGGCGCCGGAAGACTTGGATGCGAGCTTCGGACAGGCGATGCTCCACGATCCGTCCCTTGTCGGGCCGGTCGAGCGCCTGAAGCGGCTCGTCGCTGATGGGAACTTCACCGAGGCGCGTCGCGCCCTGGGCGACCTCGACGAGGAGCTCGCGCGAGCTCAACTTCCGCCAGTCGCTGCGCGGGCAGCTCGGCGCGGGCGCGAAGAGCTCGCCGACGCGCTCGGGCCCGAGGCGTACTGGCGTGCGCCGACCTGGAAGCGCGTCCTTGTGATCGCCGCCGGCCCGCTTGCGAACATCCTCTTCGCGATCCTCCTGCTGGCGCTCGTCTACATGCTCGGGATTCCGAATGGTGCCTCCCGTCGCGTCGAGAAGGTTTCGCCGAAGTCGCCGGCCGCTCATGCGGGTCTCCGGGCCGGCGATGAGATCGTGGCCGTGAACCTGCAACCGACGAAGACCTTCAAGGATGTGTCGAAGGCGATCCGGGCGAGCAAGGGGAAGCCGATCATCGTGTCGGTGCGCCGGCCGCCGGGCAGGTACCTCGAGCTGCCGCCCGAGAAGACGATCAAGCAGAACGGCTACTACATCTACGGCTTCGAACCCGCAGGCATCGTCTACAAACGCTACGACCCCGCCACCGCAGTCGGGTACGCGGCCAAGGACACCTGGGATGTGACCAAGGGCATAGCGACGTCGCTCGCCTCGATCGTCCGCGGTCCGGGGCGAAAGGACGTTTCGTCGCCCGTCGGCATCGTCGACGTCTCCAGCCAGGCCGTGAAAACCGACTATCGCGACTACCTGGAGATCCTGGCCCTGATCAGCCTCTCGCTCGCGCTGCTGAACCTGCTGCCGCTGCTCCCGCTCGACGGCGGCCACATCGCGTTTTCGCTGATTGAGGGAATCCGCGGCCGTTCGGTCGGTCGCGTCGTCTACGAGCGGGTCTCCGCGCTCGGAATCGCCCTGGTGCTCCTCTTGTTTTTCGTCGGGCTTTCGAACGACATCGGGCGAATCGGCGGGGGCTAGACTCCTCGCAATGTCGAGCACGCGCTCGATCACCGTCGGCGGGATTCAGATCGGCGGCGGCGCCCCTGTCGTCGTCCAGTCGATGACGCTGACCAAGACGCACGACGTCGAGGCGACGACGGCGCAGATCGCCGCGCTCGCCTCCGCGGGCTGCGAGATTGTGCGCGTCGCCGTGCCGAAGTCCGAGGACGCCGACGCACTGCCCAAGCTTGTCCGGCTGTCCCCGATCCCGGTGATCGCGGACATCCACTTCAACGCGAGCCTCGCGCTGCGGGCGATCGACGCCGGAGTCGCCGCGGTTCGGATCAACCCCGGCAACATCGGCGGCCCCGACAAGCTGGCCGAGGTGGTGCGCGCCGCCAAGGCCGCCGGGATGCCGATGCGAATTGGCGCCAATTCCGGTTCCTTGCCGAAACACCTCTCCGACCTCGCCCAGAAGGATCAGGCGGAGGCGCTCGTCGAGGCGGCACTCGAGGAGGTGCGCCTGCTCGAGAGCCTCGACTACTACGACTTCAAGATCTCAGTCAAGTCGAGCCATGTGCCCACGATGATCCGCGCCTACCGTCTGCTCGCCTCGAAGGTGCCGTATCCGCTTCATCTGGGCGTCACCGAGGCGGGGACGCCGTTCTCCGGGTCGATCAAGAGCGCCGTCGGCATGGGCGCGCTCCTGGCTGACGGGATCGGCGACACGCTGCGCGTTTCGCTGACGGCCGATCCGGTGGAAGAGGTTAAAACCGCCTTCGAGATCCTGAAGGCGCTGGGGCTGCGGGAGCGCGGGCCGATCATGATCGCCTGCCCGAGCTGTGGGCGCGACAACGTCGGGGTCCAGAACCTAGCCGAGAAGGTCGAGGAGCGGCTGCACGCGTATCCGCAGCACTTCGAGGTCGCCGTCCTCGGCTGTGCCGTCAATGGACCGGGGGAGGCGGGCGACGCCGACTTCGGCATTGCGGGCGGCCGCGACGTCGGTTTCGTCTACGCCCACGGCCGTGTGCTGAAGAAGGTCTCGTCCGACATCCTTGTCGACGAGCTCTTCCACGAGATCGACAAGTGGATCGCCGACGGCATGCGCCGGCCGAAACGTCTGAAGATGGCCAAGCCCGCTGCGCTGGCCATGGCCGAAGCCTCGCTCATTCCGATCGAGTAGCCTCGATCGGCAACAGTGATCGCCAGGGCCTCTCAGCTCTTCCTGCCAACGCTCCGTGACGACCCGGCGGAGGCCGAGGTCGCGAGCCACAAGCTGCTCGTGCGCGGCGGCTTCATCCGACAGGTCAGTGCCGGCGTGTGGACGTATATGCCCATTGGCTGGCGCGTGCATCAGAAGGTCGCCCAGATCATCCGTGAGGAGATGAACGCGATTGGGGGGCAGGAGATGCTGGCGTCGGTGCTGACGCCCGCGGAGCTCTGGGAGCTCTCAGGTCGTTACGGCCTGCCGGTCGTCTTCAAGCTCCACGACCGCAACGGCCGCAAGTTCGTGCTGCCGATGTCGCACGAGGAGACGATGACCTTCCACGGCAAGGAGCTGCAGTCGTACAAGCAGCTACCCCAGGTCTGGTATCACTTCGCCACGAAGGACCGTGACGAACCGCGGCCGCGCGGAGGGCTCCTGCGGGTGCGCGAGTTCATCATGAAAGACTCCTATTCTTTCGACCGGGACGAGGCCGGCCTGGACGAGAGCTTTCGGAAGCACGCCGAGGCTTACGGGCGAATCTTCGAGCGGTGCCAGCTCGAGTTCTACGAAGTCGAAGCCGAATCCGGCGAGATGGGGGGCAGCGACAGCAACGATTTTCTTGCTCCCGGCGCGGGCGAGAACTACCTCGTCCGCTGCGAGAACGGCGACTACGCGGCCGACATCGAGGCAGCCAGGGGGATTCCCGCACCGGCGAACTTTCCGCCTTTGCTGGAAGCGCCCGAAGAGGTGGAGACGCCCGGGATGAAGACGATCGAGGATGTCTCCGACTTCTTGGACGTCGACCCTCGCGCGACGGCCAAGGCGATGCCCGTCGTCGTCGGCGACGAGCTCGTCCTGGCGCTTATCCGCGGAGACGACCGGCTCGACGAGGCCAAGCTTGGCGCGACGCTGGGTCTGTTCGTGCGGCCGGCGCACCCCGACGAGGTCGAGAAGACGTTTGGCGCGAGCGGCGGCTCGATCGGGCCCGTCGGCTCGCCGGTGCGCGTAGTCGCGGACGAGGTCTTGAGGGAGGGCCAGTACGTGGTCGGAGCCAACCGCGACGACCGGCATCTCCGCGGGGTCCAGGCCGGGCGCGACTTCGAGGCGGAATTCGCCGACCTGCGCCGGGTGAAGGAAGGGGACACCTGCGTGAACTGCGGGGGCAACCTGACGATCGAGCAGGCGATCGAGGTGGGCCACATCTTCAAGCTCGGCACCTTCTACTCGGCCCCCTTCGAGGCCAACTTCCTCGACGAGGACGGCGTGGAGAAGCCGCTGGTGATGGGGAGCTACGGCATTGGCCCGGGCCGCGTGATCGCGGCGATCGTCGAGCAGCACCACGACGAGCAGGGAATCGTCTGGCCCCGATCTGTGGCACCGTACGATGTGCACGTGGTCGCGCTCCCAGGCGTCGAGGAACAAGCCCACGAGGCGGCGACGGTTCTCGACGCCGCAGGGCTCAGCGTCCTTCTGGACGACCGCGAAGCCAGGGCCGGCGAGAAGTTCGCAGATGCCGACCTGATCGGCTTGCCGACCAGGATCACTGTCGGCAAAAAGACGGCCGAGGACGGCGCCGT
>DATFXA010000241.1:0-6920 GCA_035258645.1 Gaiellaceae bacterium | reverse complement strand
CTACTCGTCCGACTTGTACAGCCCGACCAGATGTCCCTCCGGGTCGGTGAACATCGCGAACGTGACCATCTCCATCTCGGTCACCGGCACGACGGTCTTGCCGCCGGCGCCCTCGATCTTGTCGAGCGTTGCCTGCGGATCGGACACGCCGACGTAGAACGTGGCGTGGCCCGTGCCGCCCTGGGCCTGGCCGATGCCGCCTCCGATGCCGGTGTCGGAGGCGTCGGTCATCCCGTAGTTCATCTCGGGTGCCGGCATGTTGAACTTCCAGCCGAAAACGTCGCCGTAGAAGCTGCGCAGCTTCTCGCCGTCCTGCCCGACGACCTCGAACCAGCTGACCTGATTCGGCATCTCGTCCCTCCTCGCGACCCCTCGGGTTTCCTCGCTTAGTAGCAGAGACGAACGGGACCCGAAGTTTTCGACTACGCCTTCAGTTTCTCGCGCAGCCGGTCGTTGACGGCCTTCGGGTTCGCTTTGCCGCGCGTCTCGCGCATCACCTGGCCGACGAAGAAGCCGAGCAACCCTTCCTTGCCGGCTTGGTAGGCCGCGACCTGTTCTTCGTTCTCGCTCAGGATCCGGTCGATCACCGGGTCGAGCTCGGACGCGTCGGCGACGGTGCGCTGGGCCAGGTACTCGGCGGCGGAGAAGTCGTCGTTCGCGCTGGCGGCGACCGCTGCATCCAAGGCCTCGCGCGGAATCTGGTCACGCTCCATCAGCACCTTGGCGAGCTCGGCGCCGTTCACGCGGGCCGGATCGACCCCGTGCCGTGCGACGTCGTTGAGAACGAACGTGGCGGCGGGTCTCGCCTCGACCCCCGCTTCGCGAATCGCCTCGAAAAGGCTCACTCTGGCCGGTTCAGCATTCAGCGCCTCGGCGTCGCGGAGCTCGAGCCCGGCCACGAGCACGCGTTCGAGCCGGGCCGACGGCGACTCGGGCAGCTCCGCGCGCAGCTCGTCGGGCGACCACTCCAGCCGCGGCTCGACCGGCACGAGGTCTGGCTCGGGAAAATAGCGATAGTCCTGCGCCTCCTCCTTCGAGCGCAGCGGCGGCGCGTCTTCGCGGCCGGGGTCGAAGTGAAGCGTTTCCTGCTCGACCTCGCCGCCGGACTCATAGATCGCGACCTGCCGGTCGATCTCACGTTCGATCCCGCGTGCGGCGAACGCGAACGAGTTCATGTTCTTGAGCTCGGTCCGCGTGCGCAGTTCGTCCGACCCCGCGGGACGCACGCTGACGTTGACGTCGAAGCGGAGCGACCCCTTCTCCATCTCGGCGTCGGAGATTCCAAGTTCGACGACGGTCTGGCGGAGCAGCTGCAGGAACCGGCGGGCCTGCTCAGGGGTGCGGATGTCCGGCTCAGTGACGATCTCGACGAGCGGCGTCCCAGCCCGGTTGAAGTCGATCAGCGACGCGGTCGCCCCGTGTATTCGTCCCTCGGCGCCGCCGACATGCAGCGTCTTGGCCGCGTCCTCCTCCAGGTGCGCACGGGTGATCCCAATCTCGACGGCGCCGTCCGGGCCCGGCAGCGCCAGCCGGCCGTTCACGCAGAGCGGCTCGTCGTACTGCGAGATCTGGTAGCCCTTCGGATTGTCGGGGTAGAAGTAGTTCTTGCGGTGGAAGACCGCCCGCTCGGGGATCTCGCAGCCGAGCGCGAGGCCGAGGCGCAGCGTCATCTCGATCGCACGCTTGTTCGGGACCGGCAGCGTCCCTGGAAACGCAAGGCACACCGGGCAGGTGCGGGTGTTCGGCTCGTCGAGCGCGCCGACCGCACAGCGGCAAAACATCTTCGTCCGCGTCTTCAAGTGGACGTGGATCTCGAGGCCGATGACAGGTTCCCAGGTCAACGCAAGCGCTCCGGGACGTAGTCGAAGTCGAGCGCCTGCTCGAGCGCGTGTCCGGCCCGGAAGAGCGCGTTCTCCGAAAACTGCGGGCCGATCAGCTGCAAGCCGACGGGGAGTCCGTCCGAGAGCCCACACGGGATCGAGAGGCCGGGCAGGCCGGCCATGTTCGAGGGGATCGTCAGCACGTCGGAGAGGTACATCGCGAGTGGGTTCTGTGTCCGTTCGCCGAGCCTGAACGCCACCGTCGGCGACGTCGGTGACGCGAGCAGGTCGAAGCGCTCGAAGAGCGCATCGTGCTCCTGTTTGATCAGCGTGCGCACCTTCTGTGCCTGGCCGTAAAAGGCCTCGTAGTAGCCGGCCGAGAGCGCGTACGTGCCGAGCATGATCCGGCGCTTTGGCTCGTCGCCGAACCCCGCGTCGCGAGTACGCGCGTACAGCTGACGGATGTCGCCGTCGCCCTCGGCCCGGTAGCCGTAGCGGACGCCGTCGTAGCGGGCGAGGTTCGAGGACGCTTCGGAGGGGGCGATCAGGTAGTAGCAGGACAGGCCGAAGTCGACCGAGCGCGGCAGGCTGCACTCCTCGAGCTCCGCACCGAGCTCCCGTGCCTGCTCGAGCGCCGCGTTCACGGATTCGGTGACGCCGGGCTCGATGCCCTCGGTCTCGTTCAGCTCCTTGGGAACGCCGATCCTGAGGCCTCGGAGGTCCTCGGCCTGGGGCAGCTCGACCGGCTGCGGGAGCTCGACGGTGGTCGAGTCGCACGGGTCGCGCCCGGAGACGATCCGGTAGAGCAGCGCGCAGTCGCGGACTGTCTTCGCGATCGGGCCGATCTGGTCGAGGCTGGAGGCGAAGGCGACGATCCCGTACCGGCTGACGGTGCCGTAGGTCGGGCGCAGGCCGACGACGCCGCAGAGCGCGGCCGGCTGCTTGATCGAGCCGCCCGTGTCCGACCCGAGCGCCCACGGCGCGAGACCCGCGGAGACGGCCGCCGTCGACCCGCCTGAGGAGCCGCCCGGAACGCGCTCGGGATCCCAGGGGTTCCGAGTCGGGCCGAAGCCCGAGTTCTCGGTCGACGAGCCCATTGCGAACTCGTCCATGTTCGTCTTGCCGAGCAGCGGCAACCCGGCTTGCTTGCAACGCGTGGCGACGGTGGCGTCGAAGACCGGCTCGTAGCCGGCCAGGATCTTCGAAGCGGCCGTCGTCTCGATCCCGCGGGTCGAGATCAGGTCCTTGAACGCGATGGGGATGCCGTCGCCCTCGACCTCGTCGACCGTGGTCAGGAACGCGTGCAGTTCGGGGTCGCGCTCGTCGATCGCCGCCCGGTAGACGCCGTGCAGCTCAGCGGCGGAGACCTCTCCGCGCTCGAGCATTCCGCCCGCGGCCTGGGCGGTCAGACGCAGCGTGTCCATCACAGGCGCCCAAGGGACAGTCCCCAAACGGGGACAGTCCCGATAGCGGTCGTCGGGGCAGACCCCTGCGGGGTCAGTCCCTGCGAATCAGCCTGCCGGAACACGGAACAGGTTGCCGTCCCGGTCGGGCGCGTTCGCCAACGCTTCCTCGACCGAGAGCGACGGCCTCGGCTCATCGTCGGCCCAGGAGTTGACGAGATCGAGCGGATGGGCGGTCGGCTCGACGTTCGACAGATCCAGCTCGGCAACCTTGCCGACCGCTTCGAGAATCGCGTTCAGCTGGTCGCGGAAGCGCTCGACCTCCTCGTCGGTCAACTCGAGCCGCGCCAGGCCCGCCACGTGCAAAACCTCTTCTCGCGAGATCGCCATGCGTCTAATCCTTCCGTATCTCTCAACCGAACCGATGAGACAAGACAGTCTCCCGGAAAGTGCGAAGCAGTTTCCGGGATTAAAAAAGCGGGCCCTTTCGGAGCCCGCTTTATTTCTTGGTTCCGAAAGGTTCTTAGACTGCCTGGACGTTCACCGCCTGCAGGCCTTTGTCGCCCTGCTCGACGTCGAACTGAACACGCTGTCCTTCGGTCAGCGACCGATAGCCGTCCATCGCGATCTTCGAGTGGTGGACGAAGACGTCCTCGCCACCCTCACGCTCGATGAAGCCGTAGCCTTTCTCGTTCGAGAACCACTTAACGGTGCCCTCAGCCAACGAATTACTCCTTCCTCACTGCAAAACAAACGACGGCCCGGGCACCGAGCCGCCGACCACCATTTGAAGCGGCCGAACCTTAGCGTTACCCCTTTGGGAACGCAAGAAGACCCCGGCGATAGCGGGCTGCCTTGAGCGTGTTGCGGAGGAGCATCGCGATCGTCATCGGCCCGACGCCGCCCGGCACGGGCGTGATGAACCCAGCGACGTCCCTCGCATCGGGTGCGACGTCGCCGACGAGCCCGCCCTCCGTGCGGTTGATGCCGACGTCGATGACCGCGGCACCCTGCTTGACCATGTCGGGCGTCACCACCTCGGCGGACCCAACGGCCACCACGAGCACGTCCGCCTCGAGGGTGTAGCGAGCCAGATCGACGGTGCGGGAGTGGCAGATCGTCACGGTCGCGTTGGACTGCAGTAGCAGGTGTGCGATCGGCTTGCCGACGATGTCGCTCCGGCCGACCACGACCGACTCGGCCCCTTCGAGAGGGATCCGATACTCGGCGAGCAGGGCCATGATCCCGAGCGGGGTCGCAGGTACCAGCCTCGGCCGCCCGAGGTAGAGCTCGCCAGCGTTGAACGGGTGCAGGCCGTCGACGTCCTTGACGGGCTCGATCGCTCGGATCACGACTTCCTCGTCCAGGTGCGCCGGCAGCGGTAGCTGAACGAGGATCCCGTCCACGTCGTCGTCCGTGTTGAGCTCGGCGATCATCGCGAGGAGCTCGTCCTCCGGGATCTGCTCGGGCAGCTTGCGGTCATCCGAGGAGATTCCGACCTCTGCGGCCGCCCGGTGCTTCAGCCGCAGGTAGATGGTCGAGGCCGGGTCCTCGCCGACCTGCAAGGTCACGAGCCCCAGACTGCCGAGCTCACGAATCTCGTCCGCCACCTGCTCGCGGATCCGCGCCGCGAGCGGCGCTCCTTCCATCAGCGTCGCCACGGCGCCGGACTCTAGACGGGCAGCTGCACCTCGCTGACGTCCAGCCCGAGCGACTGCGCCAGCCTGACGCCGATCTCAAGGTCTTCCTTCAGGCGCTCGATGTCCCGCGAATGCATGGCGCGGCCGATGAACGCACGCTCCTTCGGACGCCAGAGCGCGTGCTGAACGAAGGTCGGCAACAGCCGGTTCGCGGCCTCTACCAGGCTCTGCTTGGTCTTCTTGGAGGCGTTCTGCAACAGGACCTTCTCGTACGCCATCCCGGCGCCGTGATGGATCCCGTCATCGGTCGTCAGGCGGTTGCAGAGATCCTCCAGCACGGTGCCCCGCGACGAGCGCGCGATCAGCCTGAACCGCGAGATGATCAGCCGCTCGTAGAACACCTGCATCTGGAAGACCTTTTCCTCGAGCGTGTCTGCCTCGAGAGTCATGTGAGCGAGCTCGTCGAGGTAGGGATCGCGCTCGCCCGTGCCGCCGATCTCGCCGGTGAGTCGCAGCCACGCCTCGGTATGGCGCGACTCGTCCTGCACCATCGTCGAGTAGTAGAGCTTCGCCTCGTGGTCGGGAGCGATGTTCAGGAGCTGAGAAGCCATCTCGCAGGCGAGCTCGTCCGCCTGCAGCTGCTGCGTGATCACCGAGCGCCACATGTCGCGGCGGCGGGCGATCTTCTGGGGCGTGCCCTTCGTCTCCGGGATCGGAGGGATCTCGCCCCACGGCATGTCCCGTACCTGCCACTCTGCACGCTTGGCCAGCTCGTAGAAGCGGAGGACGCCCGCGTACGCGGACGCGTCTTCGTGCTGCCGCTCGACTACCTGCTCGGTCGCCACCGCGGCACATTATCCCGCCCGGAATAAGCTGCGGCCTGTGGAGCTACGCCGTTGGCCGCGCAAGAACGACCCGGAGTCGATCAAGAGCCGGCAGGACGAGCTGCGCCCGTTGACCAACGACGGCGAGGTCTTCTCGCACGACCTGACCCCGTTCGCCGCGGCGCAGGAGGCGGTCACCGGCGTGGCCGTGATCCCGGTCTCCGTGATCGGCCCGCTCGAGATCGAGCTCGGCGAGTACGAGCTCGAGGAGCCGTTCGGCCGCCTGATCGAGGCCGGCCGCAGCGCCGACCGAGTCTACGTCCCGCTCGCGCACACCGAAGGGAGTCTTTCGGCCTCCCTCTACCGCGGCGCGCGCGCCGTCTCGGAGTCCGGCGGCTTCAGGACCTTCGTGCTCAAGGACCGGATCACCCGAGCCTCTTGCTTCGTCTGCAAGTCGGCCGAGGAGGCGGTGGGGCTGTCGCGCTTCCTCGATGCGCACGTGGCTGAGATGCGGCGATGGCTCGGGGAGCGGGTCGAGGCCGATCCGGGGCTCTCGAAGCACGCGAAGCTGCGGGAGGTCGAGACCCACGTCGTCGGGCCGATGTGCCACGTCATGTGGGCGTTCACGACCGGCGATGCCTGCGGGCCGAACATGATGACCCGGAACGCGTACGCCCTGAACATGGGCTACGTGATGGAGCAGGCGCCGGTGAAGCCCGAGCGCGCGATCCTGGAAGCGAACATGGGTGGTGACAAGAAGCCGTCACACCGCTACTTCGAGCTCGGCGGACACGGGAAGACTGTGGTCGCCGAATGCACACTGAGCGAGGAGGCCGTGCGGCGAGTCCTGCGCACGTCGATCGACGACCTGCTCGAGCTCTCCTGGGCCGGTACCCACGGCGCGGTCGCCTCCGGGATGCAGTCGGTCGCCTTCACCCCCGCGTCCGCGATTGCCGCGATCTTTGCCGCGACGGGCCAGGATCTCGGCATGGTCGGGACGAGCTCGATGGCGCACGGAACCGGCAAGCGCGTCGAGGGCGGCCTCAACTGCACGATTCGCCTTGCCGGGCTCGAGGTCGGCACCGTCGGCGGGGGGACCACCCTCCCCTACGCCCGCTCGTGGCTCGCGCTGATGGGCTGCGCGAGCGCGGGCAAGGTCTACCGGTTCGCTCAGATCGTCGCCGCGGCGACGCTCGCACTGGAGATCTCGGCTTCCGCGGCGATGGCCACCGC
>DATFXA010000240.1:0-2758 GCA_035258645.1 Gaiellaceae bacterium | reverse complement strand
GCGGCCGACATCGGCCAGGAAGAGCTGCAGACTGTCGGCTGAGCCCGAGAGCACGTGCGGCTCGGCCGGCTGCTCGACGGGCTTCTCCTTCTCGGCCTCTTTCTCGGCCTCGGCGACAGGCTGACGCACCTCGAGCCCGATCCGCTCGAGCTCGCGGGTCAGATCCTCGACCTCGTCGTCGTTCAGGTCGTGCTCGACGGAGAAGGCTTCGAGCTCTGCCGCCTCGAGATAGCCCCGCTCCTCGGCACCCTCGACGAGGGCCTTGGCCTGGTCGGAATCAAGCAGTTCGTGCAGCTGGTTTTGTGTCAACTGTCCCTTTCGGCTCTGACTTTGTGATCTGCGGCCAACCTTCGCACTCTAGGCGGGATTCCCTTTTCTTTCCAGGCAGAACCGCCCGTACGGCGGTTCCGGAATTGCAACGCGACCGTGCCCTCTGTTATTCCGTCGCCGCGGGCTCTTTTTGTTGCGCGCGAACAGGAAACTCGAACTCGATCTTGTCCTCGTCGTTCAAGACGAGCCGGGCTCGAAAAGGTTTGCCGTTCCGAGACCGGAAGCCAGAGAGTACTTCACGGGTCCGACGTTCCTCGATCAGCTGACGCGCGATCTCGGGTGTGAGCGTCCGGCTCGCGACGCGCTTCCAGATCACGAAGCCGCAGCCCGTCTCTTCCCGGCTCTTCCAGCTCGTGCAGCCGTACGCCTTCGAGTTCTCGCGGATGATCTCGCCGGTCACGGCACCGCACCGCGGGCAGAGACCGAGCTCCACGCGCTCGGGGCGGAGCTTCTCCTTGTCGAGCGCGGCGATCTGGTCGACGGTCTCCTTCGCGAAGTCGGCGATGCCGTTCATGAATGCCGTGCGGTCGCCGCGGCCGTGCTCGATCTCGGCGAGCTTGTGCTCCCAGTCGCCGGTCAGCTCGGGCGAGGTGAGCTTGTGCTCCTCGAGCATCGTGATCACCTGGATGCCCTTCGGCGTCGCCTGCAGGTCCCTGCCGACGCGCTCGATGTACTCGCGACGGATCAAGACCTCGATCGTCTCAGCACGCGTCGCAGGCGTGCCGAGCCCAGAGTCCTTCATCGCCTCACGCAGCTCCTCGTCGTCGATCAGCTTGCCCGCGGTCTCCATCGCGGAGAGCAACGTCGCCTCGGTGTAGCGAGGCGGTGGCTTCGTCATCTTGTCCTCGATCTCCGCGGCGATGCAGCGGACCGTCTGGCCCTCCTGCAGCGCGGGGATCTCGCCGCCTTCCCGCTCCTCGTCCTCCGACTGCCGTTCGTGATCCGGCTCGACGCCGTAGACCGAGCGCCAACCCGCTTCGAGCGTGACCTTGCCGCGGGTGCGGAAGCGCTCCTCCTCGACGACGGTGATGACCGTCGTGCGTGCGTAGCGCGCCGGCGGATGGAAGACGGCGAGGAAGCGTCGCGCGACCAGGTCGAACACCCGCCGCTCGTCGGGTGTGAACGACTCGACGTCGTGCTCGACGTCCGTCGGAATGATCGCGTGGTGGTCGTCGACCTTCGCGTCGTTGACGACGCGCTGGAGCGGCAGCTGGTCGAGCGCGAGTACGTACTCGGCCGCCTTGCGGAAGTCCGCGATCGGCTCGAGCGTCGCAGCCGTCGGCTTCAACTGCGGGACCATGTCACCCGACAGGTACCGCGACGACGTGCGCGGATACGTGAGCGCCTTCTTGCCTTCGTAGAGGGACTGCGCCGCCTGCAGCGTGCGGCGGGCGGAGAAGCCGTAGCGCCGGTTCGCGTCGCGCTGCAGCGACGTGAGGTCGTACAAGAGCGGCGCGCGCTCCGACTGTTCCTTCCGCTCGACCTTCTCGACCGTGCCGTCCTGGCCGGAGACTTTGGCCACGATCCGGTCGGCGCGCTCGAGGTCGCCGAAGATGCGGGTCTCGTCGCCCTCGAACCAGATGCCCTGGTACGGCGGCTGGAAGGTCGCATGCACGAGCCGGTACGGCTCGGGCACGAACGCCTGAATCTCGCGCTCGCGCTTCACGATCATCCCGAGCGTCGGCGTCTGGACGCGGCCGAGCGACACGACGCCGCCGACCCACGCACGGCCGCGGATCGTTGCGGCGCGCGTCGCGTTCATGCCGACGAGCCAGTCCGCCTCGGAGCGTGAGCGCGCCGCGAGCTCGAGCGAGTTCATCTGCGGGCCTGGGCGCAGTCGCTCGAAGCCTTCACGGATCGCCTGCTTGGTCATCGAGGAGATCCACAGGCGTTCGACCGGCTTGGGCGGATTCTCGCTCGTCGCCGAAGCGCCGAACACCGACTCGTAGACGTAGGCAAAAATCAGCTCTCCCTCGCGGCCGGCGTCGCATGCGTTGATGACCTGGTCGATGTCGTCGCGCTTGAGCAGCGTCTCGATCAGCTTCAACTGCTTCTTCGCCTTCGCGTCGCGCGGGACGAGCTTGAAGCCGTTCGGCGGCACGATCGGCAGGTCGGCCATGCGCCACTTCTTCCACTTCTCGTCGTACTCCTCGGGCTCGGCCAACTGGACCAGGTGGCCGACCGCCCAGGTGATGACGTAGTCGTCCGACTCGAGGAAGACGGCCTCGTCCCGCGTCGTGCGCGTGGACTTCGGCTTCGAGGTCGCCTTCTCGACGACCTCTTCCGCGGTCTCTTCCTCGGCCTTCTTCCGGCCGCGCTTCGGCTTGATGTCGTCGAGCTTGCGGCGCTGGAAGGGGCCGTCGAGCGCCCCCGCGAGATCGCGGCCGACAGAGGGCTTTTCTGCAATTACGAGGGTCTTACCCATGGA
>DATFXA010000239.1:0-3005 GCA_035258645.1 Gaiellaceae bacterium | reverse complement strand
GTGTCGCTGCTGATCCTGCCGGCCGTGATCACCCTGCGCGACAACAACCCCGCTCGCTGGACGATCGCGGCCGTCGCGCTCGTTGTGCTGCTCGTCGCGATCGGGTTCTCGAAGCGCAAGGTGGGCGGCTTCGCCGAGGAGACGGACATCGTCGAGGGCGCCGCACCTGAGCCGGAGCCGGAGCCGGCCTCGGCACAGTGACCCAGGGTCAGACCCCTCTGAAATACCGCCGTGGAATGACGGGATCGAGTCGCCGGAGCGCGTCGCCGCTCTCAGGGGTGAGGCGGGACAGGTCGACGAACGAGTAGTTGAGGTTGCCGCGCTGCTCCATGGCCCCGAGGTGAACGAGCGACGAGCAGACGGCGTCCTCGAGATCGGGATCGTCGTTGACCCGACTGTCGGTGAGGAGCGAGACGAGCGGTCCGATGGCTCGAGTGTCGCCCGAGCCCCCGAGGTCATCGGCGAGTGCCTCGATCTCGTCCGGATCGGAGCTCGTGAGGAGACGGACGATCTCGAGCTGCACTCGGTCGTGCTCGTCCTGAACGGCCACGCCTAACCCCCGCGCACCGGGCGCGCCGCGTCGTTCAGCAGGACTCGTGCGTACGCAGTGTCAGTGTGCGTCTCTCGCTTCCCGTCCCAATAGAGCACGCTGACCTTCGACCCTCGGCGATCGACCGTCACGACCTTGTGCTCGGACTCGGGCTCCTGATCTCCTACGACGGTCGCCCCCGGGCGGAGCAGTCCCCAGGGAACCTGCATCGTCTTCGCCATGATGGGCCTCCGCGCTTCGTTGCGTCCGCTGCCCAGACGTAGCGCACTTGCGGCGTCCATACATCAGTAGCGCGCTTAGCCATCAAGACAAGAGCAGTTGACACCTCGTTGACGGGATCCTCGCCGATCTTGACGGGCTGTTGAGGCGATCGCGTCTAGTTCGGGGAGCGTCAAGACCGATCGCTGCTTCGTCAAGAACGCGTCAGGGCCCTTCTCAGGTAATCCTCAGCGGCGTATACCGACCAGTCGTGGACGAGAGGCACTCGATCGATCGGCCGACCACGGCGTGGGCGTGGGCGCTCGCGATTCTCGGTCCGCTCGCGGTGTCCGGCGTTCTCGTCGCCGTCCGGGACCAGATCCGGCCGTCGAACGCGGCGCTCGTCCTGGTGCTGGTGGTGCTGGCGTCCGCCGTTGTCGGGGGTCGCTGGGGTGGAGCGACGTCCGCCGTCGTCTCCGCGCTGTGCTTCGACTTCTTCTTCACGCGCCCGTACTACTCGTTCACCATCAACAGCCGCGATGACATCGAGACGACCATCGTGCTCCTCGTCGTCGGGCTGGCGGTCGGGGAGCTCGTCGTGCGCGCTCGTCGTCACCGCCAGGTCGCGTCGGCGAGTCGGCGTGAGGTGGAGCAGGTGCGGCGGATGGCGGCGCTCGGCGCCGGCGGCGAGGCGGCCGGCAAGCTCATCCAGATCCTTCAGCGCGAGCTCGTCGAGGCGCTCGACGTGCGGGCCGCGCGCTTCGAGCGGCCGCCCTTCGCCACCGTCCTCCCGCGCCTCGGTCACGGCAGCGTGACCGTCCCCGCCGTGTCGAACGGGACGCCGACGGGGCCGCCCAACGAAGTCGAGCTCCCGGTGTGGGGACAGGGTCGCGAGTTCGGCCGCTTCGTGCTCGAGCTGCCCGAGGACTCGACCGGGGTCTCGATCAACCCCGACGACCGGGCGCTTGCGGCGGCGCTGGCAGACCAGCTCGGAGCCGCGCTGGCGGCCACGACGACAGAGACGTCATGAACGACTTCGAGGAGAGCCATGGCTGACGTGTGGGTCTTGTTGCTGATCGTCGCGTTCTTCGGCGTGTGCGTCGCGCTGGTGAGGGGTTGCGACGTCATCATGAGCGGTGACGACGCTGATCTCGGCGCGGCGAGCGAGCGGTCCGACGCCGACGTCGACGAGCGGGAGCCGGTGGGGGTGGCCCGGTGAGCGGCGACAACGTCGCCGGCCTCGTTTTGGCGGTATTGCTCGGGTTGTACCTGTTCGCCGCGTTGCTCTTCCCGGAGAGGTTCTGATGACGGCAGCAGGATGGGCGCAGCTGATCGCGCTGATCATCGTCATCGGCATCACCGCGCCGTTGCTCGGGCGCTACATGGCCAACGTGTACCAGGGAGGACCGTCGCGCCTCGACCGTGTCTTCGGCCCCGTGGAGCGTCTCATCTATCGAGCGTGCCGCATCGATCCCGACCGCGAACAGCGCTGGAACGTCTATGCCCTGTCGGTCCTGGCCTTCAGTGTCGTCGGGATCCTGTTGCTGTACCTGATTCAAAGGGTCCAGAGCGGCCTGCCGTTCAACCCGACCGACATGGCGAACGTGGCGCCGGCACTGTCCCTGAACACGGCGGTCAGCTTCGTCACGAACACGAACTGGCAGAGCTACGCCGGCGAGAGCACGCTCAGTCACCTCACTCAGATGACCGGCCTCACGGTCCAGCAGTTCGTGTCGGCCGCTGCAGGCATGGCCGTCATGGCGGCGCTCATCCGGGGACTCTCCCGTGCCGGCCAGCGCACGGTCGGGAACTTCTGGGTCGACCTCGTGCGCACGACCATCCGTATCCTGCTCCCGATCGCCTTCGTGTTCGCGATCGTGCTCGTCGCCACGGGCGTGATCCAGAACACCCACGGCTTCACCGAGGTGCACACTGTCGCCGGCGCTACTCAGAAGATCCCGGGTGGGCCCAACGCCAGCATGGAGTCGATCAAGCAGATCGGCACCAACGGCGGCGACTTCTTCAACGTCAACTCGGCACACCCGTTCTCCAACCCGACGAAGTTCAGCGACTTCCTCGAGCTCTACGCCATCCTGATCATCCCGTTCGCGCTCGCGTTCACGTTCGGGCGCATGGTCAAGGACAAGCGCCAGGGCTACGCCGTCTTCGCCGTCATGTTCATCATCTGGCTGGCGGCCAGCCTCACGACGATCTTCCTCGAGGTGAACGGGAACTCGAAGCTCGATACCCGGGCGGT
>DATFXA010000238.1:0-4995 GCA_035258645.1 Gaiellaceae bacterium | reverse complement strand
GCCTCGCGTGCCGCTCGGGCTGCCCCATCTCGAGCGCTTCGTGGATCGCCTCCGCCTGCGCGGCAACGTCGAACGGATTGATCCTCAGCGTCCACGACCCAATCTCCTCGCATACTCCTGCGTTTTCTGATAAGACAACGGAACCGTCTCGCGTGTTCACGAGCGGCGCCTCCTTCGCAACGAGGTTGAGCCCATCGAAGATCGCGTTCACGAACAGCACGTCGAACTGCTTGTACGCGGCGACAGAGCCCAGGAAGTCGTCTTTGATCTGGAGATCGATCGGCACCCACCGATCGGACTGGAAGCGATCGTTGACGCGCCGCGCCTCCCGTTGGATCGCACCGAGGTACTCGGCATACTCGGGGATGTCCTGGCGAGAAGGATCGAGCAACGCGAGCAAGACCACGCGCTCGGACATCTCGGGGTGCGCTTCGAGATAGAGCTCGAAGGCGCGGAAGCCGCGGACGACGTTCTTGGACGGATCGGTTCGATCGACCCTGACGATCAGGCGCTCGGGCCGCCGCTCGACGATCTCCTGCTCGGCTTCGAGCACTGCCGGGCTCTCGGCAAGCTCGTCGAACTCCTCCGGGTCGATCGAGATCGGCGAGGCTACAACCCGCGTCCGCCGATCACGGTAGTCGGCAGTCCAGTCGCTGAAGTTTCCTGCCGCACCGGTGATGTCGACCGCACACCGAAGGAAGGCGAGCCGCCACCGGCTTCCGTGGAAACCGACGACGTCGTTCGCCAGCAGCCCGTCGTGGATCGCGTGGCGCATCCGCCTCGGGAGGATGCGCCAGTAGTCCGGCTGGGGCCACGGGATGTGGACGAAGTGCGACAGCGTCGCGTCGGGCGCCTCCTCGCGAACGAACCGCGGGGCGAGGTAGAGGTGGTAGTCGTGGAAGAGGACGGCCGCGTCGGGCTCGGCCTCGAGCTCCTCGAGCACGGCGGCCGCGAAGCCCTCGTTGATGCGGACGTAGCCTTGCTCCCAGGCGTGACGGAACCCGTGGTCGATAGCCGGCGTGTAGGCGAGCTCCCAGAGGTAGTGCTGGATGAACCACAGCATCGGGTTCGCGACCACGTTGTAGAACCAGTCGTAGGCGGCCTCGTCGTGGGCGACGAGGCGGAGCCGGAAGGGTGAGCCGTCGCGCGCGGTCTCCTCGATCGTCTCGCCCGCGGCGACCCGGTCCTCGTCCGTGATCGCGCTCGCGATCCAGGTCACGTCGTGGAGGGAAACGAGCCCGCGCAACGCCGTGACGAGACCGCCGCCCCCACGGCTTGCGACCCGCTCGCCGTTCTCCCGCGAGTAGGAGACGGGCCCACGGTTCGAGACCACGATCAGCTTGCGTCGCTCTGCCACGAGGCCGAAGCGTAACCGCGTTCTAGCGTGACTAGGCCGCGCCGACGACCGCGACTTCGGCGCCGGCGGTGTCGTTGCCGAGCAATCGGTTGAAGAGCACGAGCCAGTCCCGCAGCAGCCGAGGCATCAGGAAGTTCCGCCGCACGTACTCCTTGCCCTTGAGCGCACGCAAACGCGCCTCGGCCTGGTCACGCAGGATCTCGATGCAGGCGTCCGCGCACTCAGCGGACGAGTCGACGAGCCATCCCGTCTCTCCGTCCTGAATCTGGCGGACGATCCCGCCGACGCGGCCGGCCACCGTTGGCCTGGTCTTCCAGAGCGCCTCGGTTACCGTCAGCCCGAAGCCCTCCTTGATCGACTTCTGCAACACGGCGTGAGAGTGGACCTGAAAGGCGTTGACCTCGACGCCGCCGATGTTGTTGAGGTTCGAGAGGATGTAGATGTCGGGATCACCCTGGGCGTAGCCGACCGTCTGGTTGTAGTAGTCCCAACCCTCGGGGTCGTCGTGCGCCATCGAGCCGACGAGTGCGAGCTGCACCTCGGGGAAGCGCTCCTTCACCTCGCGGTAGGCGTCGATCACCCCGAGTGGGTCCTTCCACGGGTCGAAGCGCGACACCTGCGTCAGCAACGGCCGCTCGACGTCGATTCCGAACTGGTCGACGATGTAGGCCGCGTCCTCCGGTGAGAGCGCCATGTTCTTGGGCGTCAGCGGATCAATCGCGGGCGGCCAGATGTACGAGGGCGGCAGCCCCGCCACGGCCGGCACGTATTCGCTCATGTGGAAAATCGCCGCGTTGTAGCGGCCAAGCGCCGGCAGCAGGAAGTCGAGCACGCTCTGATTCGGCGTCGACAGGTCGATGTGGCAGCGCCAGATCCAGGACGCCCGCGAATCCGGAAAACGCTCGATCATGAAGGCCGGTTGCGGGTCATGGACGATCACGAAGTCGTACTCGTCGTCCAGCTCCTCGGCGTTCTCCTGGTTGTAGCCGAGGTAGACCTCTTTCTGCTCGTGCGTCAGCCCCTGCGGGGACCCCTGGAGCGCGTTGTGGATGGTCTTCGTCGCCGCGAAGAAGTCGTCGGCGCCGCGGATGATCCGCCATTCGGCGTCGAGCCCGGCGTCGCGCATCAACGGCACGAGCGCATAGAGGATCTCTGCGACGCCGCCTCCGAAAGCTGTGGCCGAGAGATGGAGCACCCGCTTGCCCTCGAGCTGGCCGGCCAGCCGTCGAATCTCCTCCATCAAGCCGCGCGAGGCGATCGTGCCGTAGTCCAGCAGCGACTTGTTTCCGACATTGATCAGTTGAAGCATCCGAAGCCCGGTCTTTCGTTCAGGTCGCGAGAGCGCGGAGAATAGAGGCTACTCGCCGAGGAACTTCACGAAGCGGAGCCGTGATCCTCCCGACTCGCGCTCGTCGATCTCGACTTCGTCGGAGACCGCGCGGATGATCGCAATCCCGAGACCTCCCTCGCTCAGGTCCCCGTTCCCGGTCCCGGTCAGATCCGCAGGCTCGAATCCCTGGCCGTCGTCGGCCACCTCGACGATCAGCCGGTCCGACTCGATCTGGTAGAGGATCTCCACCGTGCCGGCGCGTCCTTCACGGTAGGCGTGGCGAACGGAGTTCGTGCAGGCCTCGGTCAAAGCCAGCTTGAGGTCGCTCAGTGTCTCCTCGGAAAGCGGCCGAACACGCGCGATCGCGGTCAAGGCGAGCCGGCCGAGAGTTATGTACTCGGCCCTGGCCGGGATCGTCAGCCGCACCAGTCTCTCTTGGTGAGCCACCGAGCGCGTTCTTCCCCCGTTCATGCGGCCCTAACCTCGACTCAGCCCGGCGTCGGCGGGCGCTGGGCGAGCCTGACGGTCACCTGATGCTTGCGGCCGCCGCGGTAGAAGACAACGGAGACCGACTGCCCCGGCGACAGCTCCTCCGTGACGACCCGAACCACGTCCTCTGCACTCTCGACGCGGTGGCCCCCGATGGAGACGATCACGTCTCCGCCGGAGACGAAGGGCGCGCCGAGCAGCTGTCGGCTGTCCGAGCCGGCTTGCAGACCGGCCTCGGCGCCCGGGGTCCCGGGATTCACCTTCGTGATGACGGCGCCGTGCCGGACCGGGTAGTGGAGCTGCTTGGCGATCGTCGGGATCAGGTCTTCGGTCTCGATCCCCACGAAGGCATAGGAGACGCGGCCGGCCGCGATCAGTTGCGCCATCGAGCGCTTCGCGGAGTCGATCGGCACGGCAAAGCCGACTCCCTCGGCGTTGCCCGAGTCGCTACGGATCTGGGCGTTGATTCCGATCACGCGGCCGCGCGCATCGAAAAGCGGGCCGCCGGAGTTGCCGTGGTTGATCGCGGCGTCGGTCTGAATCGCATCGACGAGGCTGTACTGGGAGGTCAGCGAGTCAATCGAACGCTCGGTGGCAGAGACGACCCCGACGCTCAGCGAGTTCACGTTCCCAAACGGGCTGCCGATCGCCGCGACGGGCTCACCAACCTGCACCTGGGCGGAATCCCCGAGGGGAACCGGCCGGAGGCGGTGGTCGGCCGGATTGACCTTGATCAGGCCGACGTCGTCGTAGATATCCCACCCGACGACCTTGGCGGGGATGCGGTCCCGATCCTGAAACTCGACGTAGAGCTTGTCGGCGGCCGAGACCTTGCCGCTGCCCTCGCCCGCATTCGTGATCACGTGCGAGTTGGTGAGGATGTAACCCCTCGGCGAGACGACGAAGCCCGATCCCTGCGCCTCCTGGGCGGAATCGCCGCTGCCTCCGTAGATCGCGTAGATGGTCACGACTCCCGGTGAGCGGGTGTCGTAGATCCGCGTCGGGCTGAAGCCGTTGCCGACAAGCGGCTTCGCGCTCGCTTGGACCGTCGCTCTCGGGGTGGCAATCGGCTGGGCAACCGCTGGTGTCTGCACGACGACGGTCTTCTTCGACCCACTCGAGAGCCAGCCCGCCGCCTTCCCGACCGCGAGGACAGAAATGCCGCCGATCACGGCGGCAACGATCGCGACGATCGCGATAGGAGCTGGACGGTCGCGCACTGATCGCACTGTAGCTGGGTGTTGTCTAGACCACTGCGCGAAAAACTTGCTCGAGCTGCTTCCGGCGGGCCGTGCTAAGCCGTGGGCGAAGCAGTTCGGCCACGTTCACGGCCTCTTCACGTTCCGCGATCAGAGAAAGGGCTGCAAACATGGCCTTTTTGGACTTTCCACGTAAAAAGCCTAGTCCTGAAACGGCACCTCCACACAAGGTCTCTCGCGCTTCACCAGGTGACCCGCGCGTGACAATTCACACGCTACGCTCGCCTCGGGGAGGGGGTTGGGCTCCTTGGGACACGCGTGAACCAAATCTGCCTACAACGGCACTCAGACCACGACCGGCTCGGGTTCCGGCTCGGCCTCTCGCGCCGGCTGGCCGGCAGGCAGCACCAGGGCAAACGTGGTCCGGCCGGGCTGAGAGTCGAGCTCGATCCTGCCGCCCATCAGCTCGGCCAGCTCTTTCGCGATCGCCAGCCCGAGCCCGCTCCCAGAGGCTTTCGTGCTCTCACCGCGGTAGAAGCGCTCGAACAGAGCACTCCGGTCTTCGGCGCTGACGCCCGGGCCACCGTCGCGGACCGTGATCTCGGCAAACGTGCCCGTCC
>DATFXA010000237.1:0-4054 GCA_035258645.1 Gaiellaceae bacterium | reverse complement strand
AGCGAGCGGCTGGCAGACGAGTGGCGATCCCGCCCTCCTGCCGCACCCCGGCGCGTTCACCCGAGCCTGGGCTGCGCTGCACAACCCGAATGCAGGGGAGCTGCTGGTTTCTGCCGGCGACGGCGTCGAGTTCGACGATCTCGGCGGCCGAAGCCACCTGGGCGGCGGCAGCCACGGTGCCCTCGCGGCGGCCGACTCCGAGGTGCCGATCCTCACCGTCGGCCTCGACGGCGCCCAACCGACGAGCATCACCGACCTCGCCCCGCTCACGCTTCGCCACTTCGACGTCGAGCCACCCGCCTACACCCGCTCGCTTGCAGATGCCGCCTGAGGACGATCAGGCCCGCCGGCGTCAGTCAATGGTCGACGCGCAGCTCCGGGGACGCGACATCGTCGACGAGCGCGTTCTCCGCGCGATGGCTGCGGTCCCGCGCGAGCGATTCGTGGCGGAGCGCGAGCAGCGCCGCGCCTACGAGGATGTCGCCCTTCCAATCAGCGGGGGGCAAACGATCTCCCAGCCCTACATGGTCGCGAGGATCTGCGAGGCCTTGCGCCTCACCGGCAGCGAGCGTGTGCTCGACGTCGGCACGGGCTCCGGCTACCAGGCCGCGGTGCTCGCGGAGCTCGCGGCGGAGGTACACACGATCGAGCGGATCCCGGAGCTCGCCGAGGCGGCGCGAGAGCGGCTGGCAGAGGCGGGGTACGGCCGCGTCCTGGTCCACGTCGGCGACGGGACGCTGGGCCTGCCCGAATTCGCGCCGTTCGACGGAATCGCCGTCGCCGCCGCGGCACCCGACTTTCCGCAGACGCTCTACGAACAGCTGAAGCCGCGCGGTCGGCTCGTCGTTCCCGTCGGGAGCGCCCGCGGCCAGCGTCTGGAGGTCGCGGTCCGGAGCCCGGAGGGCCCCGCGATGATCCACTCGGTTCCCTGCCGCTTCGTCCCGCTCGTCGGCGCCGAGGGCTTCCGCGAGTAGCGCCCGCGGCGCTGATAGCCTCGCCCGCCGATGGCCGAGCGGCCTTCCGCAGTGCTCGCCGCGCGCGCCCGAGCGGGCCGCGCGCTTCGCCATCCCGGGAACTGGGTGCAGCTCGCGAAGTTCGCCGGCGTCGGTGCGACCGGCTACGTCATCAACCTCGGCGTCTACACCGCGCTCCTCCGCGGGGCCGGTTGGCACTACGTCTATGCGGCAACCGTCTCATTCCTGGTCGCGGTCACCAACAACTACCTCTGGAACCGGCTCTGGACGTTCCGCGACCAACGCGGGCACGTCGCCTTTCAGGGTCTCCGCTTCCTCACGGTCGCCGTCGTCGCCTACGCCGCCAACCTCGGCATCCTCAGCGCGCTGATCGCCCTCGGCCTGGACAAGGTCGCAGCCCAGGCGATCGCGATTGTGCTGGTCACCCCGCTCAACTTCGTCGGCAACAAGCTCTGGAGCTTCCGACGGTAGCGTCAACTACCCTGATTTCATGCGCCGGCTGGGAGTGGTCGCTATTTGCGCGCTGCTGCTCGTTCCCGCCGCCGGGGCGGCGCAGAACCCAAGGCTGACGCAACAGCGGGCTACCGCGATCTTCCTCGCGAACCCGAAGGTCGCCGCGTGGATTCGCCATTATCCGAAGAGCACGCGCACCGAAGAGGCGACGTACAATGCCCAGTTCGACAACTGGACGATCAAGGTCTGGACGTCGATCGACAAGGTCGGCGAGGTCGCGACCGGGCGTGTCCAGGACTCAACGGGCATCGTCACCGAAGCGTGGACCGGGCCGCAGGTTGCCTGGAAGATGGCGCGCGGCTACAAGGGAGCCTTCGGCGGCAAGGAGATCAACAGCCTGCCGATCTGGCTCGGCTTCTGCGCGGCCTTCCTGATCGGGCTGTTCGAGTTCCGCCGGCCACTCTCGCTCCGCAACCTCGATCTCGTTGCACTGCTCTCCTTCAGCGTGTCGCTCTGGTACTTCAACAAAGGGCACGTCTTTACGGCGATGCCGCTCGTCTACCCGCCACTCGTCTACCTGCTCGGCCGGATGGTCTGGAGCGTCGTCCGCGATCGGGGCGGCGGGCCGCAGTCAAATGATCTAGATCACAAGGTCTCGGGAACGCGCCCGTTCTGGCCGGTGTGGCTGCTGGCCGCGGCAACGGTCTTCCTCATCGGCTTCCGGATAGGCCTCAACGTCGAGAGCTCGAACGTGATCGACGTGGGCTACTCCGGCGTCATCGGCGCCGAGCGGATCTCGGTCGGCGAGGCTCCCTACGGGAACTTTCCGGTCGAGGCCCCGCAAAAACCCTGCGGAGGGGCCGACGAAGACGGCGAGATCCGTGACCGCATCCAGACGAACGGGCGGTGCGAGTCCGCCGACCCGCAGGGGGACACGTACGGTCCCGTTGCGTACGAGGCGTACCTTCCCGCGTACTGGCTCTTCGGCTGGAGTGGTAGGTGGGACAAGCTGCCGGCCGCGCACGCGGCGTCGATTGCCTTCGACCTCCTCTGTCTGCTCGGCCTTGTGCTGGTGGGCCTGCGGTTCGGCGGGATCGCGCTGGGCGTGACGCTCGCGTTCGCGTGGGCGGCCTGGCCGTTCACCCAGTACGTCTCGAACTCCAACACGAACGACGCGTTACCGCCGCTCTTCCTGATCTGGGGGTTTTGGCTCGTGACGTCGTCGTTCGCGCGCGGCGTCTTCTCCGCGCTCGCAGGCTGGACGAAGTTCGCCCCGCTACTCGTTGCCCCGCTCTGGGCCTCGTACCCAGACGCGTTCTCACGCCCGCGCCAGAAACTCGTCTTCCTCGGCGGATTCCTGCTTGCGACGGCGGCTGCCTTCTCGATCCTGCTTTTCGAGCCGAGCCCGCTGCACGCGGCGCACGTTTTCTACGACCGAACGATCAAGTTCCAGATCGGCCGGCATTCTCCGTTCTCGATCTGGGACTGGAAGCAGTACGGCGCGGGCTACCCGGATCTGCACCTAGTCCAGCGAGCCCTTCAGGTGCTGCTCGTAATCGGCGCGATCGCCGTCTACTTCGTGCCGAGAAGAAAGAGCGTCCGCCAACTGGCCGCGCTCACGGCGCTCTTGCTGATCGGCTTCGAGCTCGTGCTGACGCACTGGTTCTACCTGTACCTGCCCTGGTTCTTCCCCTTCGTCGCGTTCGTCGTCCTGACGGCCGAACGCGAGCCGGCAACGGTCGAGGTCCCCGTTCCGCGTGAGCACGACGCAAGAGCGCTGGTCGCTACCGGCTGAACGGCGGCTGCCGCTCGCCGTCGGTCTCGTTGCGCTTGCCATGTTCGGCGCCGCCTGGGCGGTGCTCCATCACGGCTTCTACCGGCGCGGCCAGATCGTCGACACGCCCGTCTACCAGCGGTACGGCGACGCGATGACCGACGGGAAGGTGCCGTACCTCGACTTCAGCGTCGAATATCCGCCGGCGGCACTCCCCGTCTTCGTTCTGCCGGCGATAGGAGACGGGCACAACCCAGACACCTTCCGGCGGAACTTCGAGCGGTTGATGGTGCTCTGCGGTCTGCTCGCCATCGTCGGCATGGCGATCGCCCTGTCGGCGCTGCGCGCCGAGCCGGAACGTCTCGTCGCCGCGCTCGGCTTTGCCGCGCTCGCGCCGCTTGCGCTCGGCTCGGTGATCCTGACGCGCTACGACCTCTGGCCGACGGCCCTGCTCGTACTCGGACTCGCGGCCGTACTGGCGAACCGCAAACGCACCGGCCTAGGCGTGCTCGGTGTGGCCGCGGCAGCAAAGATCTTCCCGGTGGTCGTAGTCCCCCCGGCGCTGACGTACGTCTGGCGGCGCTACGGCAGGCGCGAAGCACTCGTCTGCGCCGCCATTTTCGTCGGCGTGGTCGCGGTCATCTTCCTTCCCTTCGTAAGGCTCTCGCCGGGCGGTGTCTGGGACAGCCTCCACCGGCAGGCCGATCGGCCCCTCCAGATCGAGAGCCTGGGATCCAGCTTCCTGCTCGTCGCGCACCAACTCGGCTTCTGGACGGTGCACCTCAACTTGAGCCACGGCTCCCAGAACCAGGGCGGCTCGCTCGCAGACACGCTCGCGGCGATCCAGAGCGTC
>DATFXA010000236.1:0-4244 GCA_035258645.1 Gaiellaceae bacterium | reverse complement strand
GTCGAACATACGTTCGTAATCCACGAAGGAGGCGCAGTGCTCACCGGACGGCAGCAGGAGATCTGGGACTTCCTGGTCGACTACGTCGACCGGCACGGCTACCCACCCACGGTGCGGGAGATCGGGGACGCGGTCGGGCTTGCGTCTCCTTCGACGGTCCACGCTCACCTCGCGAACCTCGAGCGGGCCGGGCTGCTGAAACGAGACCCAACGAAGCCTCGTGCGCTCGAGCTCACCGGGCGAGGCCCGCGTCAGCCGGCGAAGCGCGCGGAGTCGCAACAGGGTCTGCCACTCGTGGGCGAGATCGCCGCGGGCGGGCCGCTGCTGGCCGAGGACAACATCGAAGACCACCTCGTGTTGCCCGAGATGCTGCAGCGCGGCGGCGCCGACTTTCTCCTGCGCGTGAAGGGCGACTCGATGATCGAGGCGGGCATTCTCGACGGCGACATCGTGGTCGTCAGGCGCGAGCAGACCGCGCAGGACGGCGACATCGTCGTAGCGCTGGCAGGCGACGATGAGACGGCTGAGGATGCAACCGTCAAGCGACTCTTCCGCGAGAACGGTCGTATCCGCCTGCAGCCGGAGAACTCGTCGATGGAGCCGATCTACGCGCCACACGTGCAGGTGATCGGCAAGGTGATCGGAGTCTTCAGGGCGCTCTGATGACCACCCTCGCCTGTCCATCTCGCACTCGCCGACCTGGCCAGGCGGCGCTCGTTTGATGTCTGCGACGCCGCTCATCCGCTCGCTCGACCAGGAGGTGCTCGCCCTGCTTCGCGGGGCGAGCCTCGAATGCCTGGTCTGCGGCGAGTTCGTCCAACACCGGCTCGGCGTAATCGGGTGTCCCGAATGCGGCGCGGCGCTCAGGGAGGGAGCGGAAACCGGGCTACAATCGGAGATGCAGGCCGGGTGACCGCGGGCGCCGCGAGGCGCTCGAGGAAAGTCCGGACACCGAAGGGCAGGACGCTGGGGCGACCCAGGCGGCGAAAGCCGACGGAAAGTGGCACAGAAAGGAGACCGCCGGCGACGGATCTCGCGAGACGTCGAAGGTAAGGGTGAAAAGGTGGGGTAAGAGCCCACCAGCGTCGTGGCGACACGGCGGCTAGCCAAACCCCGTCCGGTGCAAGGCGAACAGGCTCCGCTACCAGGCGGCCCGCCGAGGAGCCGGGTCAGCTGCACAGAAGGATGGTCACCCTCGACAGAATCCGGCTTACAGGCCTGCTACGGAAAACCCCCGCAGAAGCGGGGGTTTTCTATTTTCTGGCCGACGCAGCGGAGCCCAGCGGAAACTGGCCGCCGGGCCGCGCGACCTTTATTTGTCGTGTCCTTTGCCCTTCCCGTGCCCGGGATGGATCTGACCACGAATCTCGCCGCCGGCGTAGGTCACCGTGTGGACGTTCGCGTATGCGGCCCCGGACCGCATTGCCTTGATGACCTCGTCGAACTCCCCGGCCGTGATCCCCTGGCCTGACGGTCCGATGACGTTTGCGGCTGTCACGTCGCCCTCGGCGTCGCCCGAGCCGTTCGGACAGGCCGGCCTGCCGCCGCCGCCGCACAGGAAGAACATGACGCCTCCAGTCGTTGCGGGCGCCCCGAGGTGCACATGGGCAAACAGCGTGTTGCCGCCCTCGAGATTCGCGAACCGGAGAACGAAGTGCAGCGTCGCGTCGTTGACGAGCTTCGCGTTGAAGTCGCCGAATGCGTGCGTGGAGAGCGTAAGCGGCGTCTCCTGATAGCTCACGAGGCGTGCCGAGAACGTCTTCGCGTTCGGAACTCTCGGCGCCTTCAGCGGTTTGTCGAGTGCCCCGGCGATCGCGTATGAGGCGACCGCAAGACCGCCGACGACGATGCCCGCCCCAACGAGCATTCGAAGCTTTCGAATCATCCTGCCTCCTCTTTTCGCCTGCACATACCCAGGTTCGAGCGCGCGGCCGAAACCTGATGGCCACTTTATGACATCCGCCGCGAGCCGGCAGAGGCCCGCTCGGCCAAAGGTCCGGCCGCGACCGACCGTATGGGTAAGGACGAACACCGTTGGCGCGCAGACGATCAGTCAATGGCGGAGTGCCAGACCTGCGGCGGATCCTTCGACGAGTGCGCCTACCAGGTGATCGTGTGGGGAGTCGGCTCCTTCGACTCGGTCGAGTGCGCGGAGAAGGCCCTACAGCGCCGAGCTCGGAGAGCTGCAGCAGCAGCGACCCTGGCTCAGGCGCCGCCGAAGCCCGAGCAGCACCACGAGCGCGACTCGGCTTAGCCGACGCTGGGGCTCTGGTGCTGGTTCTGGTCGCCCGGCCAGGGCGTCCCGGCAAGGCCGTGGTCGTACGCGAACCTGGCCGCCTCGGTTCGGCTGCTGACGCCGAGCTTCCTATAGACGTTCGTCAGGTGGTACTTGATCGTCTGCTCGCTGAGCCAGAACTCGGCGGCGATCTGCTTGTTCGAGCGGCCGGTCGCGACACGCTCGAGGATCTCGCGCTCGCGTCCGGTCAGCCCGAACTCCTCAGCGGCCCGGACTGAGCCGACAGGCCCCGTCGCGAAGGACTCGCTTACAACCTCGCCCTCGAAGACCCGGCGTATGATCGGCGCCACGTCCGCGGGGTCGATCCCTTTGCCGAGGAATGCCTTCGCGCCGCGGCGCATCGCCTCGGCGGCCAGCTCGGGCTCCTCGGCGCCGGACAAGATCACGACCTTGGCCTGGGGATGCTGCTTGCCGAGGCGATCGAGAAGTTGCAGGCCGTCGAGGCCTGGCATCCGAATGTCGAGCAGGATCACGTCCGGCTCCGTCTCGGCGACACGTGGCAAGACCTCGCTACCGGATTTGGCCTCGCCGACGATCTCGATCTCGCTCTCCGACTCGAGCGCAAAACGGAGGGCCTCGAGCACGAGCGCATGATCGTCCGCAAGAAGAAGGCGAATTGGCCGCAAGTTGGTGTTCCTCCTCGTCCGCAGTTCGGGCTCTTGCCCGACAGGCCGACAGATGCCGCGTCCGCCGAAAACACGCGGTCCGACGCATCGTGCGGTGCTGCGCGGGCATGCGGAATCCCCTGATAGAGGGTTCGCGTGGTGCGTCGCCTGGTTCTTAACCGCTGAGAACCGCTGTCACACCTGGGTGATTCGCTTGCCACGCACGGACGAAGAACCTGAGCTCGAGCTGCGCTTCGCGCGCGGTCCAGGCGCGCGGATAGACGATCCGGCACACGTTCGGCGCAATCCGGTCCGCCAGGCAGCCGTGTCGCACGAGCGCGCTCATCAGCTCCTCCAGCAGCTTCTCGTCGCTCAGTTCGAGCTTGATCGCCATAGCTTCATTTTCGGCGAGTGACCCGTCCGTCTTCCAACCGGAATGTCCCGATCCGTCCTCGACTAGCGGCTAATCCGTTGGCCGATCGGCGCTAGCCTCGGGGCATGCGGCGGCTCCTGGTCGGCTTAGGACTGGCGTGCGTCGCGGCCTGCGTCGTTGCCGGTCTCGTGCAGGCGGCACCCGGTCCACGCGCAGCGATTCCGCGGGACCCGGAGGTCCTTGCACCCACCCTCGTCGACACGAAGGCGCAGCTCGCGAGTGCGATCGACGACTGGCTCGCCGGCGGCGAGCCGCGACCCCCGAGCGAGGTCACGCTCGACGCGCTCTACGACCAGCGGATCGAGCTACTGCTCGCAGGAAATCCAGGCCTCGCCCGCGCCACGCTCAGGCTCGTCCCTGCAGCTTTCGCCCGGCAGTTTCAGGCGAACCTGGCGGTGAGGCGTGACCTCTGGCGGCTGACACCGCCCACTCACAGGAGGCGTTTCCGAACCGGGCCGTCGTTGCCGCCGGCAAACCTCCTTCGTTACTACCGTGAGGCGGAGCGCCGCTTCGGGGTGCGGTGGAACCTGCTCGCCGCGGTCAACTTCGTCGAGAGCGCGTTCAACAAGCTCCGCAACAACAGCGCCGCGGGCGCCCAGGGCCCGATGCAGTTCATCCCCGCGACCTGGCGGGCGTACGGGATGGGCGGCGACGTTCATGACCCGCACGACGCGATCATGGGCGCGGCGAACTACCTGCGCGCGAACGGTGCCCCGACCGACAACCGCCGGGCGCTCTTCCACTACAACCAGTCGGCGCTCTACGTCGCCGCCGTCCTTCGCTACGCGCGCGAGATCCGAAATGACCGCCGTGCGTTCTATGTCTACTACGCCCGGCAGGTGTTCGTGCGCACGCCTTCCGGGCTGCGCCGGATCACCGGGCCAGGGCGGTAGCTAGGCCCGAAGCACGA
>DATFXA010000235.1:0-3509 GCA_035258645.1 Gaiellaceae bacterium | reverse complement strand
CCTCAAGGACTCACACGAGTCCAACCTCCGGCTCGGCGACAGCCGCAAGGCGATGATCCACATCATGGGCGACCTGCGTGAGACCACGCAGGAGATGGAGCACCGAGAGCACGAGCTTCGCGACAAACAGGAGCAGCTCGTTCAGGCAGGCAAGCTCGCAACGCTAGGCGAGCTGACCACGGGCGTCGCCCACGAGCTGAACAACCCGCTCAACAACATCGGGCTGTACGTCGGCAACGTGATCGACCGGATCAGACTCGGAGAGGACGACGCGGAGCCGCTCGTCGCCGATCTCGAGAAGGCGATGGAGCAGGTCCGGAAAGCGACCGAGATCATCACCCACCTGCGCACGTTCGGCCGGGCGGCACGGGTCAGCATCGAGCAAGTCGACATCGACGACGTGATCGAGCGCTCGCTCCTGCTCGTCCACGAACAGCTCAGGCTGCGGGGCATCGAGGTCGAGCTCGAGCTCTGCCCCGACGAGCTGCTCGTCGTCGCCAACCCGATCCAGCTCGAGCAGGTCTTCATAAACCTGCTCACGAACGCACGCGACGCGCTCGAGGACTCGAAGCGAAAGACGATCCGGATCGCCTCGACCCACGACGACGGGTTGATCAGGATCGCCTTCTCGGACACCGGCCCCGGGATCCCGCCCGAGCTTCAACAGCGCATTTTCGACCCCTTCTTCACGACGAAGGAGGTCGGGACGGGGACCGGCCTCGGGCTCTCGATCACGTACAGCATCCTCAAGGAATACGGCGGCGAGATCTCCGTCGACAGCCGGCCGGGTCAGGGGGCCACGTTCCTGGTCGAGCTCCCGTTCGCCGACGAAGAGCCGCCCGAGGAGCCGCTGCTGTGAGTCCGAGGATCCTCCTGGTCGACGACGACAAGGCGCTACTGGATGCGCTTCCCCAGGCGCTCAGGCTGCGCATCAACGGAATCGAGATCGACACGTCGGAGACGGCGATCGACGCCTTGGAACGTATCCGGACCACGGACTACGACGCCATAGTCAGCGACATCAAGATGCCGGGGATGGACGGGCTTGCGCTCCTGCACGAGATCCGCGAGCTCCGCCCGACGACGCCGACGCTGATGATCACCGGACACGGGGAGCGTGACCTCGCCGTTCAGGCACTCCGCGGCGGTGCGTACGACTTCGTCCAGAAGCCGATCGACCGCGACTATTTCGTCGCCTCGCTCGAGCGCGCGATCCAGCTCCGCCGGCTCGACCGCGAAGTAGAACAACAACGGCTCGCATTGGAGCGTCATGCGCGCGTGCTCGAGCACGTCGACGACGGCGTCTTCCTCGTCGACGAGGCAGGCATCATCCGCCACTGGAATCCAGCCGCGCAGGCGATCACAGGCATCTCGGCCGACGAGGCATTGGGACGGCCCACCGGCAAGACGCTGCCCGGTTGGGAAGTCGTCGCCCCTCTGATCCCGGTGGCGACTGCGCCCGGCCCACGCAGCGTCGAGCCCAAGGTGCTACCGCTCGATCTGACCGGACGCGAGGTCTGGCTCTCGATCTCTGGGGTCTCCTTCAGCGACGGCGTCGTCTATGCCTTCCGCAGCCTGACGGCGGAGCGGGCGCTCGAGGAGTTGAAGGGGGAATTCATCGCCACGGTCTCTCACGAGCTACGGACGCCGCTGGCCGCCATCTACGGCTCGGCGCAAACGCTGCTCAGATCGGACATCGCGCTCGACGAGGCCGACCAGAAGCGCCTGCTCGACGTGATCGCGCACGAGTCCGAGCGTTTGAGCCGGATCGCCGACGAGATCCTGTTCGCCAACAAGCTCGATTCCGGCCAGCTGGAACTCGGCGAAAGGGGCATCGACCTGCGCGTGCTGGCGCGAGACGTGGTCGAGGCGATGCGGGAATGCTTCGCGACGCGGGAGGACATCTCCATCGAGCTCACGGTTCCGGACGAGCTCGACTCGGTGGCAGGCGACCCGGACCGGCTTCGCCAGGTGCTGATCAATTTGATCGACAACGCGGTCAAGTACTCGCCCGAGGGGGGGCGCATCGAAGTGGCGGTCGAGGCGCGTGACGGAGGCGTCCGCGTGGCCGTCCGCGACGAGGGAATCGGGATCGCATCCCTGGAGCAGCGACGGATCTTCGGAAAGTTCTACCGCGTCGATCCCGCGCTCACCCGCGGGGTCGGCGGCACCGGCCTCGGCCTGTATATCTGCCGCGAGCTCGTCAGGCGGATGGAAGGCCGCCTCTCGGTCAGCTCCGAGGAGGGGCAGGGCTCGACCTTTATCGTCGATCTCCCCGTCGCGGCGGCCGCAGGTAAAGACGAGGCCGCGGTGGCCCAAGCGGTGGCGCCGTAACAACGTCCCGGGTCTGAACCTTCGGCCGGGCTTAGCGGCCGCGCCGCACAGGTCGGCACGGCCTTTTGGGTCGGCGTCGCAAGCGACGCCTTAGAGCCGGCGTAGCTCGGAGGCATAGCATCGAGGGGTGGCCGGCGCGATCCGGGTCGGAGTCTGCTCGTGGGCGGACGAGACGCTGACGAAGTACTGGTATCCGAAGGGCGTCAAGTCCGGAGAGGAGCGCTTGCGCTACTACGCCGAGCGCTTCGACGTCGTCGAAGCGAACTCGACCTACTACCGGCTACCAGAGCTCGGCATGGTGGAGAACTGGGCCGAACGGACGCCGCCCGGCTTCACGATGCACGTCAAGGCATTCGGCGTGATGACGCGCCACCCGGTAAAGGTCGACCAACTGCCCCCGGACCTTCGTGACGTTCCCACGGACCAGCGCGGCCGGGTCGACAGGCCGTCACGCGAGTATCGCGCCGAGGTCTTTCGCCGCTTCCGCGAGGCGCTGGAGCCGCTCCGCGCAGCCGGAAAGCTGGGCGGGATCCTGATGCAGTTCCCGCCGTACGTCGTGTACCGGCCACAGTCGTTCGAGTACCTCGAGTGGTCGCAGGAGCAGCTCCCGGGCGAGGAAATGCTGGTCGAGTTTCGCCACGCCAGCTGGCTCGAGGAAGAGAACCGGGCCGAAACGCTTCGCTTTCTCGAGGAGCACGTGATGACGGACGTCGTCGTGGACGCGCCCAAGACCGGGGGCAATAACGTCCTCCCCACCGTCGTCGCCGCCACGAGCGAGACCGCGTACGTCCGCTTCCACGGCCGCAACGCAGCGACCTGGAACAAACGGACCGGAAGCGCAGCCGAGCGCTTCGACTACCTCTATTCGGAGGACGAGCTGCGCGAGTGGGTGCCACGGCTGAACGAGCTCGCAGAGGAGACGCAGACCGTCTATGCCATGTTCAACAACAACGGCCGCTCGGCGATGCCGTCGCCGCCGCTTCCCGAGGCGGCCGAGAACGAGAAGGACGGTGTCGTCGCGCAGGCGCCGACCAACGCTCTGATGCTGAAGCGGCTGCTCGGGCAGTAACGGGGCTACCATCGTTTGACCGGCCTGACCGGGAGGAAGAACGAGGCATGCCCGAGCGAGCGTTGATGAGACTTCCCCAGGGCGTCGTCCTGGTCGATTCGACGCT
>DATFXA010000234.1:0-2399 GCA_035258645.1 Gaiellaceae bacterium | reverse complement strand
CAGGCCCTGGCGGGCGTGCTCTAATACGTCTACACAGGAGATGCCATGACCTACAAGAAGCCGAGCGAATCCGAAGTCAAGGCGAAGCTGACGCCGGCCCAGTACGAGGTCACGCAGTGCAGCGCGACCGAGCCGCCGTTTCGCAACGAGTTCTGGAACCATCACGAGCCCGGGATCTACGTCGACGTCGTGTCGGGTGAGCCTCTGTTCGCCTCCGTCGACAAGTTCGATTCGGGCACCGGCTGGCCGAGCTTCACGCAGCCGCTCGAGAAAGCCAATGTGACCGAGCACGCCGACAACTCGTACGGCATGGAGCGGGTGGAGGTGCGCTCGGCCAACGCCGACTCGCACCTCGGTCACCTGTTCCCGGACGGTCCCGGGCCGACGGGCCTGCGCTATTGCATCAACTCGGCCTCGCTGCGATTCATTCCCGTCTCGAAGCTCGAGGAAGCCGGGTACGGGCAGTACAAGTCGCTGTTCGACAAGGTGAAGCCGACCCTCTGATCGAATCGCAACGGCGGTGGGGCAGGACACCCCACCGCCGCATAGCCTCGACGGTGACCCGTAAGGAAGACTAGCGCTCGGCGCCGAGCCGCGTGGCGCCGCTGTTGCTCTTGAGGTGGCTCAGGTTGCCCAGCTCGTTGAGCGCGGTCAGCATCTCGACCGGGATTGGCTGCGAGCTGAGCGAGCCGTCCTCGTTGATGCGCGCGTAGACGCGTGTTGCCTTGCCCTCGCTGACCGGGGCGCCGGTGACGGCGTTCTTGGCCTTGCAGTTCCAGTGAAGCGTGCGGTTGCCCACCTCGGCCAGGGTGATCGTGTTCACGATGCGGTCGCCGTAGGCAGCGGGCCCGATGAAACGGAAGTGGATCTCGCCCATCACGAACGTGGTGCGGTCGTTCTTGATCATCTGCTCGATCGGATAGCCGATCACCCGAAACAGCTCGTGCTCGGTGTCGTTGAACCAGGCCACGATCCGCGGGTAGTAGACGAGCCCGAAGGGGTCCGATTCGCCCCAGTTGACCGTGATCTCCTTCCAGTACATCGCCATGTGCCGTCCCTCCTGTCGCGGGTCGTCTCGCCGGTATACGAGATCAGCACGTCCTCGTCAAGTCGCGCCGGCCGGGCTCGCGGGTGGGGCGCGGATGGGGGCTAGCGTCAGATCGATCGGCTCGGCGGCGAGTTCAGGAGGTAGGCGGTCAATGCGGAGAAAGACGCGAAGCGATGGTGGGCGTCGGGGCAGTTGCCGAAGCCGTAGGCGGCGTGGACGAAGGGGATGTTGCAATCCCGCGCCGCGGCCTGGTCGCCGGGGGTGTCGCCCACGAAGACTGGATGCCGGAGCTGGTTGCGGTGGAGTACGACGCGGAGGTTCTGGGTCTTCGACAGGCCGGTATTGCCCCAGCACTCGAAGTCGCGAAAGCACCCGCCGAGCTTCGACCACTGAAAGAACGTCTCGACGTAGCCCGCCTGGCAGTTGCTGACGATGAAGAGCGGATAGCGGGCGCAGAGCCGTCGTAGCCCGGCCTCGACCTCGGCAAAGAGCTCGCCCCCTAGCTCGGCGACGACCCGGTTGTCTTCCGTCTGCGTCTCGGCCGCGAGGGTCTGGATGTGCGCTTCGGGCAGGCCGGCGAAGACCTCGCGGATGCAGTCCTCGTGCGGCCTGCCGGTGACGCCTCTCACGTCGTGCTCGGTGATGGTCCGGAACGGGATGCGATGGCGGGCGAGCACGCGGTTCCAGGCGACCGCGCAGCTGGCGCTCGTGTCCCACAGTGTGCCGTCCAGATCGAACACGATCGCGTCGATCATCGGCTTCTTCGCTTGACGCCCGTCATCGTCACGGCATAGTGTGACCGAATCTGGCGCGATCCAGCATCAACCAAATCCAGGAGGGCAACAATGCGGATTCTTCTGACGGGGTTGATTGCACTGCTCATCAGCATGACGCCGGCGGCCGCCCAGCAGACGCAGCACATGACCATGACAAACGACGCGCTCAAGTGGGTCGAGCCGCCTACGTTCCCGGGCGCGAAGCTAGCGATCGTGCAGGGTGACCCGAGCAAGGAAGGGCCGTTCGTCTATCGCGTCAAGCTGCCGGCCAACTACAAGATCGCGCCGCACTACCACAAGGCCGCCGAGAACGTGACCGTGCTTTCCGGCGTCTTCTTCATCGCCATGGGCGAGAAGTTCGACCAGGGCTCGGGCAAGGAGCTGCCGGTCGGTGGCTTCGTCTCCGTCCCGCCGACCCACCGGCACTTCGCGTGGGCCGGTGGTCAGGAGACGCTGATCCAGGTGCACGGCGTCGGACCGACCGACATCACGTTCGTCAATCCGGCGGACGACCCGCGGAAGAAGTAGCCGACAGCGCCCCCGGGCCGGCCGCCGACGGCCGGCCCAATTTCCGG
>DATFXA010000233.1:0-4134 GCA_035258645.1 Gaiellaceae bacterium | reverse complement strand
ACGTAGCGCGGGTCGTCCTGCATCGAGAGCACGAGCACCTTCGCCTCGGGATGCTCGTGCAGGAGCTGCGGGACTGCCTCGATCCCGCTCTGGTCGGGCATCACCACATCCATCAGCACGACGTCGGGCTTCGAGCTCCGGGCCTCGAAGATCGCGTCGCGGGCACTGCCGGCTTCACCCACGACCTCAAGGTCTTTCTCGGTGTTGACGAGCATCGCCAGACCCGAACGGACCACAGCGTGGTCGTCCACGATCAAGATTCGAGTCACCGGACGGGCACCTCGACCGCAATTGTCGTCCCTGCTTCAGGGCTTGATTCGACCTGCAACCGGCCGCCTATCAGCGCGAGCCGTTCGCGCATGCCGACGAGCCCGAAACCGTCGGCGGTCTCGCCTCCTGAGTCGAAGCCGCGGCCATCGTCCTCCACCACGGCCTTGATCGCACCTTCTGTTCGCGCAAGCAGGATGCTCACCCGGCGAGCCCTGGCGTGCTTGACCACGTTCGTGAGCGATTCCTGAACGATCCGGTAGAGCGCCGTCTCGACCTCTTCGGGAAGCCGCTCGTGGGCGAGTGCCGTCTGGAAGTCGACCGAGATGCCGGTTTGCTCGGCGAAGGATCCGGCCAATCGCTCGAGGGCGGCCACGAGGCCGAAGTCGTCGAGCGCCGTCGGGCGCAACTCGACGGCCAGCCGGCGGACGTCCTGGAGCGTGGAGACGACGAGCTCACGCAGCTCGTCCGCCGCCGCACGCGAGGCCTCGTCCCCTGTCCTCTCCTCCAGTCCTTTCAGCCCGAGCAAGATCGATGTCAGCGCCTGGCCGGTTTCGTCGTGCAGCTCGCGCGCCAGCCGCCGGCGCTCGAGCTCCTGGGCCTCGACTACTCGGCGGAGGGCGTCCTGTGCGATGCGCTCGGAGAGGTCGACGGCAAGGGCCGCGCGTGTCGCAAAGGTTTCCGCGAGGCGCAGGTCGCTGTCCGCGAAGCGGACGTCTGCCCCGAGCTTGTCGTGCGCAGCGAGCACCCCGATCGCCCGCCCGCGGACGAGCAGCGGCACCCACAGGCCGGTGCGCGCGCCGAGCAGGCGCATCGCCTCGTGGTCGACGTCGGGGTCGTCCAGGACGGAATCGCTGCGCTCACTCTGGCGGCGATCGAGGACACGGCCGGTTTTGGAGCCGGAGCGTGTGATCGTCGTCCCGGCGAGCTCGGCCCGGTCGCCTGCGACTGCGGCAAAACGGAGCTCGTCGCCGCGGCTCGGGAGCAGGACGGTGACGAGGCGAGCATCCAGCAGCTCGCGGAGACGGCGGGCAATCAGATCGAGCAGCCGGTCGAGGTCGGTCTCCGTCGCGAGCGCATTCCCGACCTCGTTCAGCGACTCGAGCTGTTTCGACCAGTCGAGGGCCGCCTCGTAGAGCCGCGCGTTCTCGACCGCAACGGCCGCCTGGCTGGCGAGCAGCTCGACGACCTCCTGATCTTCGGCGGTGAAATCCTCCCCGCCTGCCTTCTCGGTCAGGTAGAGGTTTCCATAGGCGACTCCCCGCACGAGGATCGGGACGCCGAGGAAGGTGCGCATCGGGGGATGACTGGGCGGGAAGCCGACCGAACGAGGATCGTCGCCGATCTTGTGAAGCCTCAGCGGAGTGGCGTCGCGAATCAGGACGCCGAGGATTCCGCGCCCGCGCGGCAGGTCGCCGATCGCGGCTTCGGTCTCCGCGTCGATGCCTGTTGTGAGGAAGCGTTCGAGCTCGGAGCCGCTTTGACCGATCACGCCGAGTGCCGCGTACCGGGCTCCCGTAAGCTCGGACGCCGACTCGACCAGTCGTTGTAAAAGCGCATCGAGCGAGAGCTCTGAGGTGATCGCGACACCTGTCTCAACGAGCGCACGCAGACGGTTTTCGTTCGAGCTGACCGCGCCCACGCATCCAGCCTAACCCGGTGCAGCGGCTGCGCGGTAGGCTCGCGACAGAGCGTTCGATCAGGCCCAGGACCGGGCCGTGGAGGGAGGAATGATGCTCGATCACGTGACGGCGAACGTCGGCGACCTCGACGCGGCAAAGAAGTTCTACTCGCAGGCTCTTGCGCCGCTGGGTTATTCACTCGCGATGGAGTTCGAGGGCGCAGCCGGGTATGGCACCGGCGGAGGTATCCCTGACTTCTGGCTCGGCTCGAGCAACGAGCGGGGCTCGACGCACGTCGCGTTCAGCGCGCCCGATCGTTCGGCAGTTGACGCGTTCTACGACGCCGCCGTGGCCGCCGGAGGCAAGGACAACGGCTCTCCCGGGCTGCGCCCCGATTACCACGAGACCTACTACGCGGCCTACGTCCACGATGCGGACGGCAACAACATCGAGGCGGTGACGCACCGGCCGGAGTGAGGTAGCGCCAACCACCGTGTCGTTGCGGAAAACCCGCACGACCTTTCCGTGGCCTTGCCGATGCCGCGCGCCACGCCGCGCACGACGGTTAAGGCAACCGAAAGGAGGAGCCATGAAGGCGCTCGTCTACAACGGGCCGGGGCTTCGTAGCTGGGAGGAGAAGCCTGAGCCGGAAATCCAGGACCCGACCGACGTCATCGTCCGGATCGACTCGTCGACGATTTGCGGAACCGACCTCCACATCCTCAAGGGCGACGTTCCCGAAGTAGAGCCTGGAACGATTCTCGGGCATGAAGCCGTCGGCACCGTCGTCGAGACCGGCGACGCTGTGACGACGCTTGAGCCCGGCGACCGCGTGCTCGTTTCATGCATCACCTCCTGCGGCCGCTGCGCTTTTTGCAAGGAAGGCCACTACGGGCTCTGCACCGGTGGCGGCGGCTGGATCTTCGGCCACCTGATCGACGGTCTCCAGGCCGAGTTCGCGCGCGTGCCGTTCGCCGACACCTCCGTGTACAAGATCCCGCCCGAGCTCACCGACGAGCAGGTGCTCTTCCTCGCCGACATCCTCCCGACGGCGTACGAAGTCGGGGTGCTAAACGGCGGCATCGGCCCCGGCGACACGATTGCGATCGTCGGCGCCGGCCCGATCGGCCTCGCCATCGTCCTGACGGCGAAGCTCTACACGCCGGGGAAGATCATCGCGATCGACCTCGCCGATTCGCGGCTGGAGAAGGCCCGCGAGCTCGGCGCCGACGTTACGATCAACAGCGGCCGTGAGGACGCGGTCGGTCGCGTGCTGCAGGCGACGGGCGGCTTCGGCGTCGATGCCGCGATCGAGGCGGTCGGCGTGCCCGAGACGTTCGAGCTCTGCACGGAAATCGTCCGCCCCGGGGGCCGAGTTGCAAACGTCGGTGTCCACGGGCATCCGGCGACCCTGCACCTGGAGAGGCTCTGGATCCGCGACGTGACGATCACCACCGGCCTCGTCGACACGGTCACGACGCCGCGGCTGCTGAAGCTGATCGTCGAAGGAAGGCTCGACGCGACGCCGTTCGCGACGCACCGGTTCCCACTCGACGAGACCCTGGCCGCCTACGACACCTTCGCCGCGGCCGCCGAGACCGATGCACTGAAGGTCGTGCTCGAAGCGGAGCCCGCGAGCGGGAAAGGAGCAGAAAGAGAGCTTGCCCTCGTCGGCAGCAACGACTGACCACCAGGCCGCCGCCGCGGTCGACGTCATCCTCCGCGACGGCTCGACCCTGAGGCTGAGGGCGCCTATGCGAGGCGACGCGGGCGCCCTCGCCGAGTTCTTCAACGGCCTTTCGGAGCGGAGCTTCTACCTTCGCTTCCACGGCGTCCGAGCGGTGGACGACGAGCTCATCCGCCACTTCCTCGATCCCGACTGGAATGACCGAGGCGTCCTGGTCGGTGAGCTCGACGATCGCATCGTCGCGGTGGCCGAATACATGCGCCTGCGCGACGCAGACGCTGCCGAGGCGGCCTTCGCGGTCGCCGACGAGCTTCAGGGTCTCGGGATCGGGACGCGCTTGCTCGAGCGGCTCGCCGCGCTCGCCGCCGGTCAGGGGATCGAACGCTTCGTGGCGGAGGTCATGCCCGAGAATCGTGCGATGCTCGGCGTCTTCGAGGGCGCCGGGCTCGAGGTCACGCGCGAGCTGGACGGCGGCGAGTTCGAGGTCCGCTTCCCGATCGCACCGACCGAGCTGTACCGGGAGCGGGTCGACGAGCGGGACCACCTCGCCGTGACGGC
>DATFXA010000232.1:0-3371 GCA_035258645.1 Gaiellaceae bacterium | reverse complement strand
TCGTGGCCTCGCCCTGTGACACGCGCGTGACCGCACGGAAGCCGTCCCACTTCACCTCGAACAGCCAGCCGGGCCCCTTCGGCACCTGCTGCTCGAGCGTTGCCAGCATGGGGCTGTAGTCGCGGGGCTTCGTTGCCTCGGTGCCGTTGTCGCGCTTCTTCAGCAGCAGCCAGTTCTTCTCTTTGCCGTCCAGATGCGCCGGGACGAGCGTCCAGACGCCGTCGAGTTTCTTGCCGTGCAGGCGAACGGTCAGCCCGCCGTCTTTCTTTTCCTCCAGGAGGTCGTAGGTCCCGTTGTCCCAGATCTCAACGGTGCCGGCGCCGTACTCGCCTTTCGGGATCTCGCCGTGGAAGGTTGCGTAGTCCAGCGGGTGGTCCTCAACGTGAACGGCGAGCGCCCGCTGGCCCGACTCGAGCGGAACCCCTTTCGGGACCGCCCAGCTCGCGAGTGCGCCGTCGCGCTCGAGCCGGAAGTCGTAGTGCAGCGCGCGGGCCTGATGCCGCTGGACGACGAAGATCGGCTGCTTGCTGCGTTTCTTCCTACTGCCGAAAGGTTCCGACGTCTTCTTCGGGTCTCGCTTGCGCCGGTACTCCTGGAGCTTTTGGCTCACCGGCGCGACGGTACCGGTTCACGCGCGCGCGCGAGAAAACACCCTTATTCGGCGGAGCCCGACTTTATCCACTCATTAACCATTTATCCACCAAGACCGCTCTGGGTATGAGTTGTAGTTCGGATTTCGGGCCGGAAAGTAGCTTGTTTACTGACGTTGCGGCCCTGTGTCCAAACAGGGGAAAACACTGTGGATTCTGTGGATTTACGGCGTCTTTACGATTTCGAGCGCCCCGAGCGAGCGAAATCGCGCCCGACGCCGGCGGCGGAGCTCGTCGCCTGAGAACCCCGCCAGCTCGTCAAGCGATTCGCCCAGCGAGTCCTTGAGCAGCGCGGCGGCTGTGTCGGGATCGGTGTGCGCACCCTCGGGCGGCTCGGGGACGATCGCGTCGACGACGCCGAGCTCCAGACAGTGGCGAGCGTCCGGCTTGAAGGCCGCTGCGGCCTTCTGGGCCTCGCCCGCGTCGCGCCAGAGGATCGCCGCGCAGCCCTCGGGTGAGATCACCGAGTAGATCGCGTTCTCCTGCATCAGCACTTTGTCGGCGACCGCGATCGCGATCGCTCCACCGGAGCCGCCCTCGCCGATGATGCACGAGACGACCGGCGTCCGCAGACGGGCCATCTCCGCCTGCGAGCGGGCGATCATCCCGCCTTGCCCGTGCTGCTCGGCGGCGACGCCGGGGTAGGCGCCCGGCGTGTCGACCAGGGTGAGGAGCGGGAACCCGTGGCGATCGGCCAGCTCCATAACGCGCATCGCCTTTCGGTAGCCCTCCGGGTAGGCCATGCCAAAGTTGCGCTTCGAGCGCTCCTGGATGTCGCGTCCCTTCTGGTGGCCGATCAATGCGATCGTGCGGCCGTCGAAGCGGCCGAGGCCCGTCACGAGCGCTTCGTCGTCCGCGCGGCCGCGATCGCCGTGGAGCTCGACAAAGTCGTCGAGCATCCGGTCGACGTAGTCGAGCGTGTATGGGCGGTCTGGATGGCGGGCGAGCTCGACCGAGCGCCAGATCTCCTCGTCGCTCGGCTCGGCGACGATCCTGTCGAGCTGCCGTTGCAGCCGCGCGAGCTCGCCGGAAAGGCGCGCACCGCGGAGGAGGGGCAGGCTGCGAAGGCGGTTCAGCCGTTCACGGAGCTGCGCTTCGCCCTCACTCGGCATTGCCGAAGAGCCGGAGCAACCGGCCGACGTAGTCCCTGAGCTCGGGACGCGGGACGATCGCGTCGAGGTGGCCAAAGCGGTAGTTGGACTCCGCGAGCCCGAAGTCCTCGGGCAGCTTCTCCCTGGTCGTCTGCTGGACGACCCGCGGGCCGGTGAAGCTCAGCAACGCGCCGGGCTCGGCCACGATCACGTCGCCGAGGCTGGCGAAGCTCGCAAGCACGCCGGCCGTAGTCGGATGGGCCATGACACTGATCATTGCTCCGCCCGCGTCGTGCAGGTCCTCGACGGCGCAGACAGTCTTCGGCAGCTGCATCAAGGAGAGGATTCCCTCCTGCATACGGGCGCCACCTGAGGCGGTGACGGAGACGAGCGGCACTTGTCGCTCAGCCGCCGCCTCGCATGCTCGCGCGAACTTCTCGCCGACGACACGGCCCATCGAGCCGCCCATGAAGGCGAAGTCCATGACGGCGAGCTCGAATGGGGCGGCGTCGAGCGTTGCGCTTCCGATCACCATCGCGTCGCCGAGCCCGGTCGCTACCTCTGCCTCGGCGAGGCGTTCTGTGTACGGACGCAGGTCGAAGAAGGCGAGCGGGTCGTCGGAGCGGAGCTCCGCGGCCTCCTCCGTGAAGCTGTTGTGATCGGTGAGGCTGGCGATCCGCACGCGGGCTCGCATCGGGAAGTGGTGACCGCACTGCGGGCAGACGTTGAGGTTCTTCGCCAGCTCGTCGTCGCGGTAATGGGAGCCGCAGCCCGGGCAGGTGTTGGGGTGCGGCTTGCCGTCCGCTTGGGCTTCCGGCGGCGCGTGCTTGTGCTCGATTGAGACGTCTATGCGGGCCGCCATGAGCGTTTGAGTTTAGACCGGTGCGTACGACCGCCGGTTACAGGTCCAGGCGTTTCTCGTAGACGACCGCTTCAAACGTCTTGTGCATGCCTGCACGCTCATAGAGGCGCGTAGCGCCGGTCGGGTTCTCGGCGTCGACGCCGAGCGCGATTCTGTGCTCACCGCGGCGATAAAGCTCGTTGAAGCCATGCAGCAGCAAGGCGTAGCCGAGGCCGCGGCGCCGCCAGGGCTCGAGAACGCCGATCGATGCGATCCAGCCGCCGCCGAAACGCACGTCGCAGAGGAGGGCGGCGGCGGCCTCGTCTTTGTCCTTTACGACGAACCAGAGCTCGGGGTCGAAGCCACGGCGCTCACGTCGTGCGCGCCAGTCGATCCCCCGTTCGGGCTCGTGCCCGAACTCTTCGGCGAAGGCTTCGTCGAGGGTCGCGTGGAAGGCAGCTGCGTCCTTGTCGTAGTCGAGCGGTTCAACCTGGAGCCCTGGTGGCCACTCGGGGGTCGGCGGCGGGGCGTCGAGCTCGATCGCCATTCGGTAGAAATGGCGGATCGGGCTGTAGTCGCGGCTTTCGAGCAGCGCCGTGGCGTGCTCGTCTGCTGCCAGGACTGCGTTTTGGATCGTGTTCAACTTGCGTGCTAGCGCTTCGCCTTCCGTGAGCTCGATGATCCGCGTGCCCACGCCGCGACCGACGTGACGCGGATGGACGTAACCGTCGGCGAACGTATGCGCGCCTGTGTGCAGATCGGCGTAGCCGGCCAGGTCGCCGTCGAGCT
>DATFXA010000231.1:0-3578 GCA_035258645.1 Gaiellaceae bacterium | reverse complement strand
GGCTCGGAGTTCCGGTTCACCGTGCGGGCGCCGTCCGCGGAGGGCGCCGTGCCTCCCCGGCGGGAGCTCCGCGGCACCCAGCCCAGTCTGGTGGGCAAGCGCGTGCTGGTCGTTGATGACAACGAGACCAACCGCCGAATCCTGGGCGCGTACCTCGACTCGTGGGGGATGCGGGTCGCGCTCACGGGCTCGCCGCGCGAGGCCCTCGGCTGGGTCGAGGCCGGCGAGGCCTTCGACATCGGCGTCCTCGACATGCACATGCCGGAGATGGACGGCGTCACGCTCGCGCGGGCGATCCGGGAGCATCGGCCGCCGGCGGCGCTTCCTCTGCTGCTCTTCACCTCGCTCGGCCGCCGCGAGGCCGACGCCGCGAGCGTCGGCTTCGCGGCGCATCTGATGAAGCCGATCAAGCCGTCTGCGCTGTTCGACGCGCTGGTCGGAGCGCTCGCCGCGCAGCCGACGCGGGTCGACCGGCGAGCGCCCGCCCGGCTCGAGCTCGACCCCGCGATGGCGCAGCGCCATCCGCTGCGCATCTTGTTGGCCGAGGACAACGTCGTGAACCAGAAGCTGGCGCTGCGGCTGCTCGAGCAGATGGGCTATCGAGCCGACGTCGCCGCCAACGGTCTCGAGGCTGTCACCGCCGTCGAACGCCAGCCGTACGATGTGGTGCTGATGGATGTCCAGATGCCGGAGATGGACGGGCTCGAGGCGTCGCGTGAGATCATCCGCCGGTGGCCCGATGGCCGTCCGCGAATCGTCGCGATGACGGCGAACGCGATGCAGGGCGACCGGGAGCTTTGTCTGGCCGCCGGGATGGATGACTACGTCAGCAAGCCGATCCGCGTCGAGGAGCTCGTCGCCGCGCTCGATCGGAGCGCCGGACAGGCGGCGGAGCCGAGCCGGCCTGCCGCGACGGACGTTCTGGATACCGCGACCCTCGAGCAGCTGCGGGCCGCGATGGGCAGCGGGTTCGACGAGCTGCTGTCCACGTTCGTAGAGGACTCTCAGGAGCTGATGTCGACGCTGCGCCGCACGCTCGGCCGGAGAGACATCGACGCGTTCCGGCGCGCCGCGCACTCGCTCAAGTCGAACGCGGCCAGCTTCGGTGCAACAACCCTCTCCGGCCTGGCGCGGGACCTCGAGACGCTGGCCCGGTCCGGAAGCCTGGACGGCGTCGAGCCCCGCGTCGAGCGCCTCGGCGTCGAATGCGAGCGCGTCACGCGGGCCCTGCGCGAGGTGAGGCGTGAGCCCGGCGCGTAGCGTGGACAAGGGCGAGCTGCTGGTGGTCGACGACAACCGCGTCAACCGTCTGCTCCTCGCGCGGACGCTGGAGCAGCTCGGGCACCGTGTCGCCTTCGCGGAGAACGGACGGCAGGCGCTGGAGGCGCTGCGGGCCAGACCGGTCGATCTCGTCCTGCTCGACATCGAGATGCCCGAGATGAACGGCTACGAGACGCTGGAGGCGCTTCAGGCCGACGCGAAGCTGCGCGACATCCCCGTCGTCATGATGTCCTCGATCGAGGAGATCGACAGCGTCGCCCGCTGCATCGAGCTGGGAGCCGAGGACTACCTGTTCAAGCCGGTCAACCCGGTGCTGCTGCGGGCGCGCGTGGCCGCGAGCCTCGAGAAGAAGCGTCTGCGCGATCAGCAACGCGAGCTATTCCGGAAGTTCGCGACGGCCGAGGTCGCTGAAGAGCTGCTGTCAACCGGGTTCACGCTCGGCGGCAAGCACGTCGACGCCACTGTGATGTTCTGTGACATCCGCGGCTTCACGAGCCTCGCGGAGTCCCTGCCGCCGGCGGAGACGATCGAGCTCCTCAACAGCTACTACACGCTCATGTTCGACGCCATCGAGAGCCAGGGCGGTGTCGTCAATCAGATCGTCGGCGACGGCCTGATGGCAGTGTTCGGCGCCCCCCTGCCCCGAGAGGATCACCGTTCCCGCGCGGTGCAGGCCGCGCTGGAGATGCTGGAGCTGGTCGCGGGCTTCGAGCGAGAGCAGGCCGCGCGGGGCAAGCCGCAGATCAAGATCGGCATCGGGATCGCCTCCGGACAGGTCATCGCCGGCTACACGGGGACCGAGCGGCGCGTGACCTACACGTGCGTGGGCGACACCGTCGTCGTCGGTGCTCATCTGGAGCAGCACACGAAGGTCCTGGACCGGCCGATCCTGATCGACGAGCGCACCCGCGAAGGGCTCGAGCCCGCGATCCGCGTCGAGGACCACGGGACCGTGCAGCTGAAGTCGCGCAGCCAGCCGGTACGGGTCTTCTCGGTCGTTCCGGGCAGCTGACCCAGGGCAGCCGATCGGCGAAACGGCCCCTCACTTCTCCGCCCGGCCGGTGCGCGCGCTTTCGGCGTCAAAGCCCGGCAGGATCGCCTTGAAGAATGCGTTCTCGACGATCCCGCCGAGCGCCCCCAGCGTGCTCACCTTTGGATTGTCGGTCCGACCGACCACTCCGGCCTTCGTGGCGACCTCTTCGCGCTTGCGGTTCTTGAGAACCTTGGCGACGCCGCCGACGACGTGCTCGTACATCTTCTGGACAGCGGACTTGTCCTTGTCCTGCTCCTTGCTGTAGACCTGCAGATCCTCGAAGAGCGGCTTGATGTACCCGGTGATGACGCCTTCCTTTGCATTGAGCTCAGAATAAAAGTGGAAACGTCCGGACGCCGCGTCGAAGCGGCCGTACGCCCGAAACAGATCGTTCAGCCGCGTGACGTCCACCTCTTCGATACGCACACTCACGTCGAAGCTCGGACCGGCCTTGTCGGGGCGGAACGCCGCATCGGCGCGGGCCGTGCCGCTACCCATGAACGACCCAGTGAGCTTGGCGACGGCCGTGCCTTCGATCTGCTGATTGCTCAGGTTCGTCAGCGTCGCATCGGTATCGGCCAGAAAAACGCGGTACGACGGGTTGGTCACCCTGTTCACGTAGCCGACCGTGCTCCGGCGGAGCCGCAACTGGTCGATACGCACCAGCAACCCAGGAGCATTACTCGCCTGCTTCGCGGTCTCGGCGGCTTTCTCGCGTGTCCTCTTCTCGGTGGCCGCCGTCGGCGCCGTGTGGATGTAGTCGACCTTGATGCCGTCGATGCTGGCGTGTGTCAGGGCGACCGTCTTGGCGTTGGCGGCGTATTCGACGTGACCGCCGGCCGACAGAACGCCGCTGTCGACGGACAGGTTGTAGCGGTTCGTGATCGGCTTGAAGTAATCGAGCAAGATGTTCGACAGGTCGACGTCGCCACGGAAGGCCGGGTTCGGCTGCGCGAGCAGGTCGGCCTGCCCGGCGGCGAACACGCGGCCGGACTCGAACACGATTGCCGAAAACCGGACGTCCGAGGGATAGGGCCGGTCCGAGCGGCGATTTCGGATATCGGTCGCGACCAGCTGGAGATCTCGAACGCGGAGAGGTTTGAAGGGTCCCCGGTCGATGTAGGTCGCCTCTCCGTCGCGGATCTCGAAGTGATTGATCTTCAGCGGATAGACGGCCTGGAGGGCGTCCTGCCAGCCGCGCTCCTTGACGGGCGTCGGGTCGTTGATCTCCTTGCGTGCCTGCGGCAGGTTCAAGTAGACCGAC
>DATFXA010000230.1:0-3336 GCA_035258645.1 Gaiellaceae bacterium | reverse complement strand
CCCAACGAGCCGGGGATGTAACACGCCTACCCGTCGAGGGGCGGGTTCTGCACGTCGTGCGCCGTTGCGTACTCGTTCGTGAGCTGGTTGATCACGTCAGCTCCGTCGCCGTAGGCGTAGTTGATCTTCACGAAGTCGTTCCATTTGTCGGGCAGCGCGTCCTCGGGGAAGATCGCCTCAACCGGGCACTCGGGTTCGCAGGCGCCGCAGTTGCCCGTATAGATCCCACCCGCAAGGGTGAACGCATGCTTGCCGGGGACGACGGCGCAGAAGGTCTCGACGTCGTCGGCGTCCTCCTGCGGCTCGACATTCATGACGCGCCAGAAGACCTCGCGCGCGGCGAGGTACAACCAGCGAATCGGGCGGCTGCGAACACCGAAATTCGTCTCCAGACATGACTCCTCGCCCGAGCCAACGGTGACAAAGCCCGCGTAGGGCGCGGCAGCCTCAACCCACTCGAGAGCCTCGTGGTCGGTCGAGCGCAGGCGCCACGAGCCTGCCTTCACCGCTTCCCCGTCCGCCGCAAGCCAGCCGTCGAAGAAGCCGGTGATGTACTCAGCGTCGCCGGTCTCCGGCAGAGAGCGCTTCAGGTTCACCGGGGCGCGGACGACGCCCGTTCCGACATAGCCCGGATGGACGTCGAGGGACGGCGAGAAATTGACCTGATCGAAGAAGTCTTTGAACTTCGCAACCTTCTCGCCGTAGAGCTGGACGTAGTGCAAGTGCTCGCCAGAACGGATCTCCTGCTTGTTCCAGCTGCCGTCGCCGAAGACGAGCCCGTGCAGGGCGCCGAGTCGGTAGGTCTCCGAGTCGCGGCGCGGAGCCACAATCGCCGACGGGACGAATTGTCCGGGAGCCAGCGAGTCGGTGCGGTCGCCGTCCGCCAATGGCCAGGCATGCGTCGGCGTCGCCCACACGGTTCGCCTGAACTTCGAAATGTTCCGCGTGGTCAGCTGGGTTCCGCCGTAACGGTCTCGCTCCTCGAAGGCCGGCGCAAGCTCGAGCTTGACAAGCGGCTTTCGCCTGAAGCGCTTGACGATCGCGGGCGCGAAGCCGCCGTCCGTCAGAACGCGGCAGGCTTCATTCTCGAGCTCCTCGAAGGCCCGGATCCCCTGTGAGGTGATGAACTTCTCGGTCGGGGCGAAGCAATCGATGCACTCTTCCGGGTCGATGATCAGGATCCGCTCGAACTCGTGGATGCAGTCGACGGGGCAGACGTCGACACACGAGAGGTCTTTGATGTCAATGCAGGGCTCGGCGATGATGTACGTCATCCGAGCCGGTCAGTCTAGTCAAGGCGTTCGCTTGCGACGCCGACCATAAGGGCCGTTGCGGCTTTGCCCGCGGCGGCGGCCGAAGGACACACGCCGGATGGCCGCGAGCTGCACTTACCCCTAAGCCGTCAGCTCCTCGACGAGGTCCTTCGCGCGCTCCGTGAGAGCCGATTTGACCACCACCTGGTCGAAGCCCGCCTCGTGGGCCGCGCGTAGTCCGGACGTGTCGGTGTGGTTCGTGAAGCCGAGAATCGGAACGTCGGGATAGGCGTCGGCGACCTCGTCCGGGTCGATCCGTGCGATGTCCGCGATCACGAGGTCGGGCGGGTCGACGCTGTCCACTGTCACGAGGTGGTAACCCGGGAGTAGGCCCTCGAGCTTGCCGCGAAAGAAAAGGTCGACTCCCGCCAGCAGGATCGTCGCCACGTAACGAGCGTAACACTCTGGCTGGCTTGTTCGAAACGTTTTCCACCCTGTTACGCTCGACCGGATGGCAGAAGCCGAGTTTCGGACCGTCGGTCAGGTCGAGGAGATCCCGCCCGGGACGATCAAGGCGTTCCAGCTCGGCGAACACGAGATCGCAATCGCCAACGTCGACGGTGAGCTCTTCGCCACTCAGCAGCACTGCCTCCACCTTCGGGGCCCACTCGGCGACGGGCATCTGGAGGGCCGCACGCTGAGCTGCCCGTGGCACGGCTGGCAGTACGACGTCACGACCGGCAAGAACGAGTTCGACCACGCGCTCCAGCTGGAGACCTACGAGGTCAAGATCGAGGGCAGCGACGTCAGGGTCGCAATCTGATCCGTTCGAGCGCGGCCTGGAGCTGATTCGGGCTGGCGAGTTCTTCGCCGCCCACGAGGAACTGGAGGATGCGTGGCGTGCCGCCGAGCCTGCCGAGCGCGACTTCCTCCAAGGTCTCGTGCATGTCGCGGTGGCCTGGTACCAGGCCGGCCGCGGCAAGCGGATCGGCTGCGAACGCCAGCTCGAAAAGGCGCGTCGCCGGCTGGCGCCGTACGGCCCACGGCACCGAGGCGTCGACGTCGCCGCGCTGCTGGTGCAGGTCGAGGCGGCGGCGAAGACTGTCGAAACGGGCGCGCTGGAGCTTCAGCCGCCGGCGCTCTAGTGCAGCCCGGCGGTCTCGAGGGCGCGGTTGAAACCGACGCTCAGCCACCAGATGCGATCGAAGAAGAGCAGCAGCCCGATCCCGACCAGAAGTCCGCCGCTCACCGTCCGGATCGCGACGTAGTGGTCGCGAAGCCAGCGAAACGGGCCCATCACATGCGAGAACGCGATGCCGGTGAGGACGAAGGGGAGGGCGAGCCCCAGCGAGTACGCGAGCAGCAGCACGGACCCCCGTGCCACGGTCGTGGTCGAACCGGCAAGGACGAGAATCGTCCCGAGCACCGGGCCCATGCAGGGCGCCGCGCAGACCGCAAACGCCGCTCCCAGTAGCGCACCCGATCCGCGCTGCCTGGCGCCGCCGACGAGCCCGGGCGCAACCAGACGTTCTGGGAAGGGCAGCAGCCCGATGAAGGCGAGCCCGAAGACGATGATGATGAAGCCCGCCACCGCCTGCACCCTTGTCGAGTTCAGCGAGACGGCGTTGCCGACGAGACCCGCCCCCGCTCCGAGCGCGACGAACAGCGCGGTGAAGCCGGCGACGAATGGAAGGCTCGCGAGAAAGACTCGCCTCGTCGTTCCCGGCTCGCCGAGCCGCCCTGCCTCGACCGCCGAGACCGCGGACAGGTAACCGGGCACGAGCGGCAGCACGCACGGAGCGATGAACGAGACCAAACCCGCCAAAAATGCGACAGGTATCTGGCCAGCCATACGGCTCCTAGGATGACTTCCGGTTCGACATCGCTCCAGTCATTGAAGCCTTTGCGCCGCGCATCCGCGAAGCCGTTATTCGAAACGGGAGAGCTCTTCGTCCACGCGACGATCGAGCTCAGGGTCGATCGGCCCGTGGCCGTTCGACGACTGCAGCGCCAACGGCTCGGGCTCGGCTCGTCCGCGGGTCCAGCCCCAGGCGGCGAAACCGAGGATCAAGGCCGCCACGCC
>DATFXA010000229.1:0-3285 GCA_035258645.1 Gaiellaceae bacterium | reverse complement strand
TGTCGCCCTCGAAGCGCCACATGACAAACCCTCGGAAGCCCATCTTCATTCCCGATTGGGCGTCGGTCCAGCGCCAATGGTTCTTGCACACCACCTTGTCCCCCTCTGCGATCAGGTCCTCGATCGTCAGGTGGAGATCCGGCATCACCTCGTACATCTGCCGCATCATCTGTTCGTCACCTGAGACGTCCGTTGGCTGACCGCCAGGGCCGTCGTGGTCGTAGAAATCTGCGGACATGTTCGTGCGGATCACCTCGGGCTTGCGGTTGTTGACGAAGTCCTCGAAGTGTGAGCGCACCTTCGCCTTCATTTCCTCGAGACTCAGCGTGGTCGGCATGCGGTCTCCTCTCACGAACGCGTCTGGAATGGATCGGCAAGGGAATCGTTGCGTCCACGTGCACGGCACGTCCAAGACAAGGTTGTCCCCGCATCGGTAGGTTGCGTCTATCGAACGGCTCGACCTGCGTTTGGTGCAGTACTTCGTTGCGGTCGCCGAGGAGCTCCATTTCCGCCGCGCCGCCGCACGACTCCACATCGCGCAGCCGTCACTGAGCCACGAGATCCGCCGCCTCGAGCAGCAACTCGGCGTCACCTTGCTCGAGCGAACGAGTCGCCGCGTCGAGCTGACACCCGCCGGCCACACACTCCTCACCGACGGCCGGCAGCTCCTGGCCCAGGCCCAGCGCGTGATCCAGAGCACACGGGCTGCGGCGGCCGAGCGGATGACGATTGGCTTCTACGGCTCAGCAGCTAGCACGCTCCTTCCCGATGTGCTTCGCGCATTCGCCGACGAGCACCCTTCCGTCGAGATCTCGGTGCGCGAGCTCCTCCTCGATGACATCGACGAAGTCCTCAATGGCCAAATCGACGTCGCCTTCACACGATTGCTGCCCGGCCAGGCCGGTTCCGACATCGAAGTCGATGTCTTAGCCAAGGAACCAAGGCTCGCCGCCCTGCCCGCCACGCACCCGCTCGCCACTCGCGATTCGCTCACGTTTAACGATCTACGCGGCGAGAGCTTCATCACCAACCCCGTCATCGACGGCCGAGGTCCGCCGGTCCGCTGGCTCGCTGAACAACAGCGACACGGCCTGCCCGGGCGAGTCGCCGCCGAGGCCGCCAGCATTCAAGAGATCCTCACCCTCGTCGCTACTGGGCGCGGCATCTGCCTCGTCCCCGCTCCGGCCGCGCGCGATTACACGCGCGCGGATGTGAGTTACGTAAGAGTCGCGGACGCCGACCCCGCCGTCGTGTCACTCGCTTGGACGCGCGAGGGCGGACGCCCGGAAGTGGAAGCGTTCATCGAAGTCGCGCGCCGGATCGCGAGCGCCCACGCAGGCCAGGTGGAACAGTCGCATCTGTAAGTGCGGTACGTTCCGCGGCGTGATAGAGCCGACTGGGTCCAAGGCGGTTCTGACCGGGATTACTGAGGCGGCGATCTTCCTCACGCTCGTGATCGACGACGGAGCGGAGGATGGCGTGCGCGATGTCTTATCGGATGTCAGCGGGCTGAGGCGGTCGGTGGGATTCCGCATTCCCGAGGGCGACCTCACGTGTGTCGTCGGCCTCGGCGCGCGAGGATGGGATCGCCTGTTCGGAGCACCCCGGCCCGTAGGTTTGCATCCGTTTCGCGAGCTCTCAGGTTCGCGGCACACGGCACCTGCAACGGCCGGCGATCTCTTCTTCCATCTTCGTGCTCACCGTCTGGACTTGTGCTTCGAGCTCGCGCAGCGCTTGACGGGCCGGTTGACCGGCTACGCACGCGTGGTCGACGAGGTACACGGATTCCGGTCGTTTGATGAGCGCGACCTTCTGGGGTTCGTCGACGGAACGGAAAACCCTGAGGGCCCATCCGCCCTTGCGGCGCTTCTGATCGGCGACGAGGACCAGCAGTTCGCGGGCGGCACGTATGTCGTCGTGCAGAAGTACCTCCACGACCTCAGCACATGGGACTCATTGCCGGTGGAGGAGCAAGAACGAGTGATCGGACGGACGAAGCTGAGCGACCTTGAGTTACCGGACGAGGTCAAGCCGGCGAACTCGCATGTGGCGCTGAATACGATCGTCGACGAAAACGGCGACCAGCAGCAAATCGTCCGTGTCAACATGCCTTTCGGAGAGGTCGGGGTGGGCGAGTTCGGAACCTTCTTCATCGGCTATGCCCGCAGCCCGGACGTGATCGAACAGATGCTCATGAACATGTTCATCGGCAGACCGGCGGGTAACTACGACCGCATCCTCGACTTCTCCACGCCGGTAACCGGGAATCTGTTCTTCGTTCCGACGGTCGAGTTCCTTGACGACCCGCCGACACCCAACGCCGGCGCAGACATCAGGACCGCGGATCACGGAAGTGATGGTTCGCTCGCCATCGGAAGCTTGAGGGAGGACTGAGATGAATCATTTGCTGCGTGAGCTAGCGCCGATCAGCGAAGTGAGCTGGAAGGTGCTGGACGACGAGGCGCGCGAGCGATTGGCACCGGCGCTCGCCGCTCGCCGGCTGGTCGATTTCTCGGGCCCGAAGGGCTGGGAGTACTCGGCGACGAACCTCGGCCGAACCGAGCCGTTAACCGCGGCTCCGGCCGAGAGCGTCTCCGGACTCCGGCGACGCGTTCTGCCGCTAGTCGAGCTTCGAGCCGACTTCGTCGTCTCGCGCGTGGAGCTCCGTGATACCGACCGCGGGGCCGACGACACCGATCTCGGAGCGCTCGACAACGCCGCTCATCAGATCGCGACGGCGGAGAATGCTGCGGTCTTTCGCGGTTGGCAGGGCGCGCTGGAGGGAATCGCCGAGACGACGCCGCACGACCCGATCCCGCTCGGCGGGACGGCCGACGGCTATCTGCGAGCCGTGGCGGGTGCCGTCGAGCGGATGTTGGTGAGCGGCGTTGGCGGTCCTTACGGCTTGGCTCTCGGCAATGAGGAATACCGGTTCGTGATCGAGACGGCCGAGCATGGCGGCTATCCGCTGCTCAAGCACCTCAGGAAGATCGTCGAAGGACCGATCGTGTGGGCGCCTGGCGTGAGCGGCGCGATCGCCTTGAGCCTCCGAGGCGGAGACTTCATCTTCGACTCGGGTCAGGACGTGTCGATCGGCTACGACTCGCACGACGGTGAGGTCGTCCGGTTGTATCTCGAGGAGAGTTTCAGCTTCCACTCCGCTACGCCCGAGGCAGCGGTCGCATTGACGACCTAAAGCCCGAGGTTCACCTCGCCTCTTGCCCGACGGTGGACGAAAGTCTCCCGTCACGATTGGGTCGGGCGCTCGCTCGGTGACGACATCCT
>DATFXA010000228.1:0-2954 GCA_035258645.1 Gaiellaceae bacterium | reverse complement strand
TCCGTTGTTGTCGTAGTCCGCCGCCGCCAGGCCGCGGCCGTTCACGGGCGGGGTTCCGCTGAGCCCGGCGACGCCGACGTTCGCGAACCGCCTCGACGCGCCGTCGGCCGAGAGGTCGGAGAGGACCCGGGTTCGGCCGGCGTCCTTCGTCAGGCTCGTGATCGGGATGTCACCGTTGGCGAGCACGAGGTCCGGCCTGCCGTTGAGCGCGAGGTCGACCCAGGCTGCGCCCCAGCCGGCCGACCCGGCATAGGCGGACCGCAGTGCGGAGCGCGCCTCCCGAAACGCCGGCCCTTTCGACTCCGCGCGGCGTCGGAGGAGGGCGTACGGCTCTCGACGGGAGTTCGTCACGAAGAGGTCGGGCCGGCCGTCGCCGTTGTAGTCACCCGAGGCGATGCCCATCCCTGCGTACGGATCGTCGACTCCCTCGGCGGCGCCCCGTTCCACGAAGCGGAAGCCGAGGCCCGCCGGGTCGGCTGCGGCGCCGCCGGGCCAAGGCACGTTCTCGTACAGCTGATTCGGGTCTTCGTCGTTGGCGACGTACAGGTCCGGCCGCCCGTCGCCGTTGTAGTCCGTGAACAGCGCGCCGAGGCCGTGGCGAAAGTCCGTCGCCTCGATTCCTGCCTGCACACCGACTTCACGGAACTTCGCGTGTCCGTGCTTGTCGTTTCCCTCGTTGAGGTAGAGCAGGTCGCGAACGCCTTCGTAGTTCGACGGGAAGCCGCTGACGGCGGTCGTCACCGGGGAGTTGAGGTCGGTATAGCCGGCGATGAACAGATCCGGGCGGCCGTCCCCGTTGACGTCGGCGACCGCCGCGCCCGTATGCCAGCCGAAGGAGTCGATCCCGGCGGCTTTCGCGCCTTCGGTGAACGTCCCGTCGCCGTTGTTCCAGAGGAGCTCGTCGCCCGTCGCCGTCGTGACCAGGAGGTCGGTGTAACCGTCCCCGTTGAAGTCCGCCGCGACGCAGCCTTCTCCGCGAACGGCAAGGTCCGCGCCGGACTGCTTGCTGACATTCACGAACGAGCCCTTCACGTTGTGGAAGAGCGCGCTGCGGGGGAGCCCGCCGTCCTGCTCCCAGCGACTGCGATCGGTCGTGGCGTACGAGTTGACGACGAACAGGTCGAGCCAACCGTTGTTGTCGTAGTCGAGCCAGCAGACGCCTCCTCCCATCATCGCGGTCACGTCGCTGGAGACGCCGAAGCGGAACGCGCCCTGGCGGAAGTCGAGGCCGACCTGGGAGGCGACGTTCTGCAGCCGGACGTCGGCGAGCGGTCCTGTCGCGCGAACGACCACCGCGCGCCGTGCAGGCTCCGGCGCGGTCGACGTCGTCCCTCCGACTCGGACGATGACGTAGTGACCTTGTTGAAGAGCCACCTCGAGGGATTGCTCGAACGACACCGGAGCGTGTCGACGCTCGAGCTGCGGCGGGCGGCCGCGATAGTCGGCCGCCTGCTGGGTGCCGCTGACCGAAGCGAGAATCCTGGGCGGTCCCTGGCCCGCTCCGTGCGTGAGCGTCAGGGCGACGCGCGAGACTCGATAGGTCGGCACCGAGATCGAGCTGCCGGCTGCAGCCCCGATCTGCTGGCGGAGATCGACCAGCCACGTGCCGCCGGCGCCGACGCTCGCCCGCTGCGGGTCGCGGAGCCGGAGCGCTTCCGCGTTGGCGCGGAGGTCAAGGACGATGTCGCGCGCAATCTGATCGGCGGTGGCCGAATCCACCCGCGAGGAGACGCCCTCCGTCGCGACGACGTCGACCTTCGGCAGAGGCTCGTTCCCGGGAAGAGCGCTCGCCGTTGCTGCATCGGGCCGCGCCGGGATGCCCGCCACCACCACGAGTCCCACGAAGGCGGCCGCTGCGAGAGCCACCGCGGCGGTCGAGACCCAGCCGTGTCGCAGGTGTTCGAGCGCCCACGGCCAGGCGCGATCCTCGGCCGAGCCGGGTGCCGGCAGGAGCCGTTCGAGCAGCGGTCGCGCCGCACAGACCAGGGCGAGGGCTCCGAGGACGGCGACCTTGGTCTTGTACTCGGTCGTCTGCGGAGCGATCAGCAGTGTCGCGAGCAGACCGACGCTGACGGCGTAGACGACCCGCGCGACGCGCCCCTTCGGGATCGTCATCGGGTCGGTGATCATGAAGAAGAGGAAGATCAGGATCTCGGGCGAGGTCACGAGCAGCCACCAGAACGACCAGCCAGTGATCGGGCCGAGGTGCCAGCGAGCGGTCATCGAGTGGCCGCTTGCGGCGAGGACGGCGATCCCGGCTGCAAATGCGAGCCAGAAGCCTCCGGCGATGACGAGGAGTCGCAGCCGCGACAGGATGGTCAGGCCGCCGAGGACGATGAGCGCGATCGCCAGCGCGAGCCAGGGGGACATCGGGCCCCACCAGAAGTCGAGCGGCTCGGCGCGGTTCTCGCCGAGCACGAGGAAGCAGAGGACGAGCCCGAAGTTCGAGGGGTTGAAGATGTGGCGGCCGCGCCAGCGGATCACGTGTTTCGACAACAGCGAGACGGCCGCGGTCGCCGCGAAGATCCAGGCGCCGTGGAGGCTCCACCAGTCGCCGTGCGGCGTCCCCGGCACGCGCAGGATGAACGCGACTCCGTTCCCCGTGAGCAGGGCGCTCGCCGGCCACATGATCACGTGCTGGCGGAAGAAGGCGATGCCGATCTCGAGCACGCCACACGTAGCGATCGCGACGAGGATCTGCGCGATCGAGAGGTTGAACCCGAATGCCGTCTGCCCGAGGACCTGCAACGTGATGATCACCGCCGCGAGGTGGAGTCGCGGGTCGCGGAACTTGGGCAGCAGGACCGGGTATTGCCTTCCTCGGATCGTCAGCACCGGCCCGCCGGCAATCGCTGGCGCGCTCATCGGCGGAATCGTACTGTGATGAACTACACCCTCTTGGCCAGGCCTACGACCCGATACGACTCGCTCGTCGAGCAGCTGCGCGAGGCCGC
>DATFXA010000227.1:0-2572 GCA_035258645.1 Gaiellaceae bacterium | reverse complement strand
GACTATCGTGACCTCGGCGCTGATCATTTCGATCGTCGCGACAAAGCCAAGCTCGCCAAGCGTCTCATTGCTCGGCTTCACGATCTCGGCCTCACGGTGGAGGTGCGGGCAGCCTGAGTCACGATCCATTTCTTTCTAGCGGGTGTCTCGAGGCCGGCTCAGACCGAGGGTGGCCGGAGACAGGCGCGGCGAAGCTCCGCACGCCCGATCTCTTCGGGTGCGTCGTTCGGCCCTGCTTCAAGGTAACGGGCTCCGAGGCGTCGTTCGGCCCTGCTTCACGGTAACCGGCCTCCCCCTGCGGCTTGTGGTCCGGATGCACTCGAGCTTTGTCTCAGCTGCTGGCGTACTACTCCCGCGTCGTCGAGCTCTTTTTCACGGCGGACGAGGAAGCGCCAGTAGAGGGTGAGGACGACGGCTGCGAGACCGTAAGCGGTGAAGACGAAGCCCCAGTTGTCGGGCATCACGCGTCGGCCTCGGCTTCCAGGCGGAGTACGCGGGCGCGCCGGATGACGAAGTAGGCGTAGAGAAGCGTGAACGCCGCGAAGTTCACGAAGAGCGCGTACCTGATGATGTCGGGCATCGCGGCCCCTCCCGGTTTCATCAGGGACGGCGGCTGGTGCAGGGTGCGCCACCAGATGACCGAGAAGTGCACGAGCGGAATGTTGAACGCAGCGACGATCCCGAGCACCGCGGCGAAGCGGGCGCCGCGCTCCCGGTCCTCGATCATCCCGCGGAGCAGGAGGTAGCCGAGGTACATGACGAACAGGATCGAAACGGTCGTCAGCCGCGCATCCCACGTCCACCAGGTGCCCCACGTCGGCCTGCCCCAGATCGAGCCCGTCGCGATAGTGATCCCGGTGAAGAGGACGCCGACCTCTGCCGAGGCGTGTGCGAGCTGGTCCGCGCCCTCGGCGCGGCGGACGAGATAGACGACTGAGCACACCAGGACCACCGCGAAGGCAAGGTACGCGACCCAGACGCTCGGCACGTGCAGGTACATGATGCGCTGCACGTTGCCCTGGGTCTCCTCGCGCGGGGCGACGCCGCACGCCATGACGAGCCCCGCGACGAGGCCCGCGACCGTCACGCTGCCGAGGAGACGTCTCACGCGGTCTCAGGCCTCCAGCACGAAATCGAACGTGAGCACGCCGACGGCGACGTACACCACGTCCGCGGCCGCGAGCAGCTTGAGCCAGTGGGCGACGCTGCCCAGGGGCTCGCCGAGCAGCACCGCCTCGGTCGCCTTCACGGTGGCCAGCAGCACCGGCGCCTCGACCGGGAGCAGCAGCACTGGGAACAGAAGCTCGCGCGCGCGCACCTGGGCGGTCATCGCGGCGAAGAGGGTCCCGACAGCGGCGAGCGCGACGGTGCCGAGCGCGATCACGACGCCCAGGCCCGGCAGGGCTCCCGCGAGGTCGAGGTTGAAGAAGAAGGCGAAGAGTGCCAGGAGGATCGCCTCGATGACCAGCATCAGCAGCAGGTTGCCGGCGAGCTTGCCGACGTAAATCGCCGACTTGTCGCCGGGCGCCAGGACGAGCCCCTCCCAGCAGTCGTTCTCGCGCTCGGCGACGAACGTGCGACCCAGGCCCAGGAGCCCGCTCAGGATGAAGCCGAGCCACAAGAGGCCAGGGAGCGTCCCGGCGAGGCGTTCGCGGTCGGGGCCTAGAGCGAACTGGAAGACGAACAGGAGCAAGAGACCGAAAAAGAAGAGCGCGTTGAGGGTCTCCTTCGACCGGCGCTCCACCAGGAGATCCTTCCACACGACGACCAGCGCCCGCCGCGCGAAGGTCAGGATGCATCCTCCGCGTGCAGGGTGTAGAGCCGGTGCACGTCATCGGCGGTGAGAGCGCCGCGCGGGGTGTCGAGCGCGATGGCGCCGCCCGCGAGGATCGCGATCCGGTCGGCGACGACCAGCTCCCGGCCGAAGCTGTGCGTCGTCATGACGATCGCGCCGCCGCCCGATTTGAACGACGCCAGATGCTCTTCCAGCCACTTCTTGCCACGCTGGTCGAGCCCGGTGAAAGGCTCGTCGAGCAGCAGCACCCGCGGCCGCGCCAGCACGAAGCGCGCCAGAGAAAGCCGGCGCTTCATGCCGGCCGAGAACGTTCGGACACGCGCGTCGGCCGCGCGTTCGAGCTCGACAGTGGCGAGCGCTCCGGCCCGCTCGGCAGCCGAGGCGTCGAGCCCGGCGAGCGTCGCCCAGAACGTGAGGTTCTCGGCGGCGGTCAGATCCTCGTAGACGTACGGACTGTGGGCGACCAGGCCGATCTCGCGGCGAACGAGCTCGGGCTCTTTCGTCGAGTCGCGGCCGGCAACCATCACGCGCCCGCGCGTCGGGCGCACGAGGGTCGCCAGGACCTTGAGCAAGGTCGTCTTGCCGGCGCCGTTGGCCCCCAGCACTGCCACGGCCTCGCCGGCGCGGACGTCGAGATCGAGCCCGTCCAGCACGCGATGGTTGCCGAAGGTCTTGCGGAGACCGGTCACTCGGATGAGTGGCTCGGAGGCCATAAATGAAAACCGCCCAATTCTCGCCTAGCCGCCGGGGACGGTCAAGGAAGCGGGAACTTGACTC
>DATFXA010000226.1:0-3602 GCA_035258645.1 Gaiellaceae bacterium | reverse complement strand
GGGCGAGGTGACCGAGCTGAAGCGGCACCCGCGCTGGCAGAGCGTGTTCTTCACCCTCAAGGATCCGGGCGACGGCGCCTGCCTCGGAGTCTCCATGCCGCGTGGGCAGTTCGACGGCCTCCGGCTCGAGCTCGCCGACGGCGACCGCGTCCACGCGTACGGGCGGCCCGAGCTGTATGCGGCGCGCGGCGAGTTCCGGCTCCGCGCCCTCTCGCTCGAGTCCTTCGGGCTCGGCGATCACCTGGCCGCGCTGGAGCGGCTGAAGCGCAAGCTCGCGGCCGAGGGGCTGTTTGCGGCCGAGCGAAAACGGCCGCTGCCGGTCTGGCCCCGCGCAGTCGGGCTCGTGACCGGGAACGACGCCGCCGCGAAGCGCGACGTCCTCACCGGGATCCAGAGCCGTTTCCCGCCCGCACACGTCGTCGTCGCAGAGACGTACGTCCAGGGACCACGCGCCGCAGGCGCCGTGGTCGACTCGCTGCGCCACCTCTGCGACGTCCCTGAGCTCGACGTCGTCGTCGTCGCGCGTGGCGGCGGGAGCTTCGAGGACCTCCTCCCTTTCAGCGATGAGCGGCTCGTGCGAGCGATTGCGGCTTGCCCGGTTCCGGTCGTCTCCGCGGTAGGCCATGAGCAGGACATGCCGCTCTGTGATCTGGCGGCGGACGTCCGTGCGTCAACGCCAACGGCGGCAGCGCGGCTGGTCGTTCCGGACCTCGGCGAGCTCCGGGAACGCCTCGAGCGCGCCCGCAGCGGCCTGGGCCGAGGCGCGCAGCGCTCACTCGAGCTGAAGACCAATCGCCTCGGAGAGGCGCACGAACGGTTGCGGCGAGCGCCGGCGCTGCTACTCGAGCGCCGGCGCGCCGGGCTCGAGCACACCGCCGGCCGGCTGCGGGCCCTTTCTCCCAAGGCGACCCTGAACCGCGGTTACGCGATCGTGCGCGACGGAGAGACGATCGTCCGCTCGGTCGCGGCCGTCGAAGCCGGCGAGCAAATCGACATCGAGGTCAGCGACGGGAGGTTCGGCGCCCGTGTCGAGTGAGCAGACCTTCGAATCGGCCCAACGGGAGCTCGAGCAGATCGTCCAACGGCTCGAGGGGGGAGAGACGGGGCTCGACGAGGCGATCGCGCTCTGGGAGCGGGGCGAGGAGCTTTATCGCTTCTGCCTCGGCAAGCTCGACGCGGCGCAGGGCAAGATCGAGCAGCTAGCCACGAGGGTCGAAGCGGCGCGACCCTAGTGCGTCCTTTGTTTCCACCTTAGACTGGGACAATGGCCGCAGCACCGACCGAGCTGCTCGAGAAGATCCCGCTCTTCGAGGACCTCTCGCAGGGCGAGCTGAAACGCCTGGCGCCCTTTTTCAAGGAGCGCCGCTTCAGCGCGGGCGACACGGTTGCCGCCGAGGGCGCTTCCGGGATCGGCTTCTTCGTCATCGGCGAGGGAACTGCAACCGTGGACGTCCGCGGCGAACAGCGAGGGAAGCTCGGGCCAGGCGACTACTTCGGAGAAGTCGCCCTGATCGATGACAAGGCCCGCCGGACCGCCACGGTCACCGCCGACACCGACCTCACCTGCTACGGGATCACCTCGTGGGAGTTCCGCCCACTCGTTGAGACGAACGCCCAGATTGCTTGGAAGCTCCTCCAGGTGATGGCCAACCGGCTCCGAGAATCCGAGCAGCAACAGATCTCGATCTAGGAGGGTTTGGCGGAATGGCGCTCGTCATCAGGGTGCGATGCTCGTTCCGTGGGGAGGACGCAGAGAGCGTCAATAGCCAAAGCTATTGGCGCGACCGAGGACGCTGCCATGGGGCGAGCAGCGCGGCCTGGGGACACAGACTCTATTTCGCCAAACCCTCCTAGGGCCTGAACCTTGGCGGAGACGGTTTCGGCTGCGCAGCTTGTCGCCCGTTGCCGCGAAGGCGACGAGGAGGCGTGGGCCGCTCTCGTCGAGCGGTTCTCCCGATATGTCTACGCGATCGCGACGCAGGGCTTTCGGCTGCCCCAGCACGACGCCGAGGACGTCTTCCAGGAGGTCTTCGCCAAGGTCTACGAGCGGCTCGACTCGCTTCGCAACGACGAGGCGATCCAACCCTGGCTCGCCCAGCTCACCCGACGCGTCTGCGTCGACCGCCTTCGCTCCGGCTCTCGAGAAGAGGCAACTGACGAGCCCGAGCAGGCAGCCGATCCCGACGAAGACGCGCTGGCGCGGATCGACGAGGCGCTCGACGTCCACGACGCGATGGCGGCACTGCCCGAGAACTGCCGCGAGATCCTCGACCGCTTCTTCGCCCGCGACGAGACCTATCGCACGATCGGAGAAGCCCTCGAGCTGCCCGCCGGAACGATCGCGAGCCGGATCTCCCGCTGTTTGGTCAAGCTTCGAGACGCGCTCGAGGGAAGAAAAGCGGTCCCAACTCGGTCTGGTGGGCAGGTGAGCGTATGAGCGCATTCAATGAAGACAGACTTGCCGAGCTGATCGCGGCCCTTCCGCCGGCGCCGGAGGCGTGGGTGCGGGCCGCACAGGAGCTCCCGATCGCACGCAGCCAGTTCGACGGAATCATCGCGCGGGCGGAAGCGGACGCCGAGTTCCGGCAGGCGCTCATCGCCGACCTCGAAGCGACCCTCGCGCACGAGGGCTACGAGCCGAAGCGGCCGCTCGTCGACGAGCTGCGTAAGCACCTCGCCGACTCGTAGTACTCGGCCGGCGAGCTCCCGACCAGGTGCTGTTCTAGGATCGCGCCATGGCGCAACCCGAGGGACAGCCTCAGCCCGAGCGACAGCCCGAGCCCGAGCGCTACACCGGCGAGACGCTTCCGGCCTGGAGCCTGCCCGCCGCCGCCTCGGCCGAGATCGGAATCGGGGTCGAATGGCCGGAGAGCGTCAACCGCGAGTGGGCGCTCGGCGGGTCCACCGGCGCAGGCGTCCGGGTCTGCATTCTCGATAGCGGCGTCCAGCCCGACCATCCGCTCATCGGCCCCCTCGAGGGCGCCGTCGCACTGCGGAAGACTGAAGAGGGCGAGATCGTCGTCGAGGAGGACACCGAAGGCGACCTCTGCGGCCACGGCACGGCCTGCGCCGGGATCGTCCGCTCGGTGGCCCCCGAGTGCTCGCTCTTCAGCGTCCGCGTGCTCGGCGCCGGCTTCAAGGGCAGCGGCGCGGTGCTGCTCGAGGGGCTGCGCTGGGCGATCGGCCAGGGGTTCGACGTCATCAACATGAGCCTCTCGACGACGAAGAAGCAATTCTCGGGGCTGCTCCACGAGCTCGCCGACAGCGCGTACTTCCGCCGTACGGTGCTGGTCGCCTCAGCGCACAACATGCCGGTCGAGAGCTATCCGTGGCGCTTCTCCTCCGTAATCTCGGTCGGCAGCCACGAGGAGACCGACTCACTGACCTTCTTCTACAACCCCTCGCCGCCCGTCGAGTTCTTCGCTCGTGGCGTCAACGTGGAGGTTCCCTGGATCGGCGGAGCAAGGATCCGCTCCTCGGGTAACAGCTTCGCGACCCCCCACATGAGCGGCATCTGCACGCTGATCCTCGCCAAGCACCCAGAGCTGACTCCGTTCCAGCTGAAGAGCGTGCTCTACCTGATCGCGTCCAACGTGGGAGGC
>DATFXA010000225.1:0-4646 GCA_035258645.1 Gaiellaceae bacterium | reverse complement strand
CTCTAAGAGGGCATCCTGAAGCGATGCTTGTTGATCCCGAGTGACCGGATCTTTGCCTCGAGAGTAGAGGCTGGCACGCCGAGCTTTCCGGCTGCTCCGCGCGGGCCGGAGACACGGCCTCGAGTCTCAGCGAGGACCGCTTCGATCGTTGCCCGTTCCTCCACCTGCGCGGCGACCTTATCGGCCTTCCCCCGGCTCGGTGGCCCGATCGAGGCGCCCTCGGCCTTTCCCCGGCTCGGCGGGCGGACCGAGGAGCCCTCCGGCGTGAGCCAACTCTCGTCGACCGAGAAGGTACCCGTGTCGCACACGATCACCGAGCGCTCGATCACGTTCTGCAGCTCGCGGATGTTCCCGGGCCACGCGTAGGACCGCAGCAGATCGATCGTCTTCTGGTCCGTCATGGTGAACTTCTTCCCCGCCTTGCTGGCGTAGCGGTCGACGAAGTACTCGACGAGAAGGGGGAGGTCTTCCGTCCGCTGCCGAAGAGGAGGGATCTCGATCGGGAAGACGTTGAACCGATAGAAGAGATCGCTCCGGAAGCGCCCGGCATCGATGGCCGCCTGCAGATCGCGATTGGTGGCAGCCACGACCCGCACGTCGGTGCGAATCGGCTTGCTTCCGCCGACGCGCTCGAACTCGCGCTCCTGCAACACCCGCAGCAAGGCGATCTGGGTCTCCTGCGGCAATTCGCCGACCTCGTCGAGAAAGAGCGTCCCGCCTTCCGCGAGCTCGAAGCGGCCGAGGCGTCGCTGCAGCGCGCCCGTGAACGCCCCCTTCTCGTGACCGAACAGCTCCGAGCTGATCAACGTCTGGGGGATGGCGGCACAATTCACGCTCACGAAGGCTCGCTCGGCGCGCGCCGAGCGCCGGTGGATCGCGCGCGCGATGAGCTCCTTGCCCGTTCCCGTCTCGCCGGTGATCAAGACAGTCGACTCCGTCGGAGCGACCTTGGTGACACGCCCGAGCACCGCCCGGAGCGCCGGCGAGTGACCGACGATCTCCTCGAACATCGAGGTCTTGTCGACCTCCTCACGAAGCGCCAGGTTCTCGCGCTTCATGCTTTCCTCTGTCCGCTTGCGATCCTCGATGTCCGTCAACGTCGCGTACCAGCGGACGGGGCGTCCCTGTTGGTCGCGCCGCGCATTGAAGCGCATCAGGTGCCACCGATAGCGTCCGTCCTTCGACCGCATCCGTCCTTCCATCTCGGTCCGTTCGCCGCGGATGATCTCCTGGAATTCGCCTCCCAGCCGCTCGAAATCGTCCGGATGGAGCACTTCTCGGTAGTAGCCCGGCGCGAGTAACGACTCGAGCGTATGACCCGTATCGTCGAGCGCGACTCTATTTGCATGAAGGCGACTGACACCGTCGGGCCCAAGGACGATGATGGCCTGCGGGACGAAGTCGATGAGCTCGCGGAGCTCCGCTTCGCGGCCGCGGATCTCCTGGGTCATGCGCTCGTGCTCGGTCACGTCCATGATCGTACCAAAGTACCGCCGGACGACGCCGTCCTCCGCCACCGGTGTCGCGACGGATCGGACGAAGAACAACTCGCCGTCGCCGCGCACGATGCGGTACGTGAACTCGTAGTGGCGGCCGGCCACTCTCGCCTCTGCGAGCAGGCGCTCGATCTGCCCGCGATCCTCCGGATGCACGTACGACAGGAAGTCGGAAACGGTCGGCGGTGGCGCCGTCGAGTCGCGACCGAAGATGTCGTACGTCTGCCGCGACCACTCGAGCGCGCCGGTGACGAGATCGAGGGCCCAGGTCCCCGTGCGCGTCAGTTGCTGCCCTTGCGCGAGGTAGGCTTCGTTGCGCTGCACGTCGGCATACAGCCTGGCGTTTTCGAGCGAGATCGCCGCCTGCGACGCAAGCACCTTCAGGAGCGCCATCCGCGCGGGTGTGAACACATGCGGCGCGAGGTGGTTCTCGAGATAGAGCACGCCGATCTGCCTGGTCTGCTTTACGAGGGGCAGACACAGGATCGACCGCGCGTGGTTTCCGCGAATGTAGCGATCGCTCGCAAACCGCTGGTCGGCCGAGGCGTCGCCGAGCATCACCCCCTCTTCCGTGCGGACGACGTACCTGAGGACTGACTCCGGTAGCACGTCCGCCGTCGCCGCCACGGGCCCGAGACGGACCGTCACGCTCGCCGCGTTGGTGGTCGCTTCCGCTTCGACGCGTGGCTCACCATCCCGCTGCGGCAGCAGCAACAGCCCGCGCTGGGCCCCCGCATGCTCGAGCGCGACCGACAGGAGGGTGTGGATCAGGCTATCCAGAACGATCTCGCCGGAGACCGCCTCGGACATCTTGACCACGGTGCCGAGGTCCAACGCCTCGACCGGCGCCTCGAGCGTCGTGAGCGGCGTCGATGCTTCCGGCCGCCGAACGTCGGGATGGCCCTCGTCGACTTGCGTAACCTTTGCGAGCGCGCCCCAGCGCACGTAGCAATCCCGGGCCTCACGTAGACAGGCGTGCGCGACCGTCGCGAGGCCGCGGGAAAAATAGAACCGGGCCGCCATCTCATTGGCGAGCGCCTGGTTCTGGGTGAAGCCGTGGTCGGCGGATTCACGGATCGCCCGTTCGTAGAGCTGCATGGCCTCCATCTCGTGACCGTCGAGGCGCGCCATTTCCGCGGCGACCAGCGCGTGCCTGTGCGAGAAGGTGGCAGGACAGCTCTCCGCGCATCGCCGAAGCGCCTGGAGATTTGCCAACAGCGTCTCGCGCGATTCGGCCTGCCGTTCCGGCGGCGCCGTCGGAAAGACCGCCGCGAGCGCCAGCGATTGATAGACCCAATAGTCCACCGACTGGATGTGGCACCGGACCGACCAGAGAACGGGCTTGGCCTTTTCGGCATACTCCAGGGCCGTCTCGGGATCGCCGAGAAGAAAGTGCCGCTGCATTTGCCGAATCCAATGATAGCAACTGGCTACGGGCACCCCATCGCCGAGCACCCGAGCGTCGAGCGCAGCATGATCGACGGGTGCGTCATCACGCGTCCCGCGTAGGCTTTGAACGAATGCCCGGATGCTCAAGACAATGTCGACGACATGCCGAAACTTCCTCGTCTGAACGAAATCCAGGGCGCTCACTGATTCCTGCCAGACCCGGTCGAGAGGTTCTCCGCGTGCAAGCAGATCGGCGAGGCGGTGCTCGACGGCGTAGCAGGCATAGAGGATCTCACCCGTTTCCCGGGCGGCCCGGCGGGCGACGTCGAGGTGAGCGAGAGCGTCGTCGATCGGGCGCGTCCAGAGAACGGCCATTTGCGCCAGGAGGTGTACCGCTGCCCGTTGAGCCGTGAACCCGTAGCGGTCGGTAACCGCGACGACCAGCTCGGCAAAGCGCTCGCCATCCTCGAAGCGATGGAAGACGGGCCCCAAGACGAAAGAGAGTCCCGCGATTCCAACGATGACGGAGCCGCTGATGCCGTGCTGCAGGCTCAGCTGCGCGAGCCTGCAGACCACCATCCCGTAGAGATCCTGGTCGACGAGATAGGCTGAGATCCCGAGCTCACTGAGAATATCCGTGGCCGCCCGCATCTCCGCGTTGTTCATCATCGGCAGATCGATGAGGGTCTCGATCGGGCGGTCGCCGAGGATGCGGCGGAAATCTTCGTACTCCGCGTCTACCTGCTCCCGCGTGGGGTGCTCCGGCAGCTCCATGCCGAACATCTGCAAGCATTCGAGCGCGGTGCGAATCGCCAGAGCCATGTCCCCGAGCATCACGCCGAGGATCATCCTCAATCGATAGGCCGCCGCTCGATGGATCTTCGATTGCCCTCTCAGGAGCAGCTCGGCGACGAGTCGCTCGGCCGCTTCGACGTTCAGGCTGAGGAGCTCGCATTCGGCGCGCTCGAGGCAGAGGGACAGCGTCAGCTCGTAACATCGCTGCCACCCGTCCTCGCCCAAGGCCGCCATGCCGGCGGCGAGGTACTTGCTGGCGGACGCGTACGCTGTCGACGCCTTCGCTCGTCGTCCCGCGTGCAGGTTGAGTGCGGCCAGGCGCTCCTTTTCGGCCCAATCAGAAACGAGGGTCGAACCCGAGTTCAGCTGATTGACGATGTCGAAGATCCGCTCGCTGATCTTCTGTTGGGTCAGCCTCTCCAGAAGGAGACGTCCAATGCGAAGATGATGCTCGGCGCGGGAGTCCGGTGGGATGAGCGCATAGGCCGCCTCTTGAACTCGGTCGTGGAGAAACCGGTAGCGACCGTCACGGAAAACGATGGCACCCATGACGGCGGCGGCGCGGAAATGTTCGTGCATGGCATCTTCCGATTCGCCATGGATCGTCGCGAGCGTCGCGACATCCGCCTGATTGCCCAGACAAGCGAAGAGCTTGAGCGCCTCCTGCGAGGCGGTCGGCAAGCGTTGCAGCCTTCTGATCACCAAGTCGACGAGATTCTCGGTGAAGCCTTTGGCTTCGATCCCCTCGATGTCCCACGTCCAGGATCTCGAGCGCGGATCGAATTTCAGAAGGCCTTCCTCTTCGAGGCTGGTGAGAAATTGGCTCGCGAAGAATGGGTTGCCGTCGGTCTTGCGAGCGACGAGCTCAGCGAGCGGCTGCACCTCCCTCGGTGCGCAGCGAAGGGCGTCGCGCAGGAGGTGAGTGATGTCACCGACCGAGAGCGGACCGAGAACGATCTCATCGAC
>DATFXA010000224.1:0-2476 GCA_035258645.1 Gaiellaceae bacterium | reverse complement strand
GGGTAGATCCCCGGGTTGGCGATCTTGACGTCGAAGACGCCGCCGCCTCCGGCCGGCACGACCGAGGTCTGGATGTCGTGCCGAGGAGTATCACGGAGAGCTGACTCGACCCAGGCGTGAGAGAGGATCGTCCCGACGACGTGGAACTCCGTGTTCAGCGAGGGGCCGGCGTCGACGACCCAGAAGCGGACGGTGTCGCCCGGCATGGCCGTCAACGGATGCTCCTTGTACTGGTGGGCGTAGCCGTTCCACGTGACCCAGTCGGGCGTCATGTTGTTCGCCTTCGTCAGGTCGAGCGCCGCGGGCGTCTTGTCGCCCGGCCCGTTCAGATACCACTCGCTCGAGACGAGCACGTACTGCTTCTGGGCAGGCGGCAGATTCTTCGGCTCGACGACGATGGCGCCGTACATGCCGTTCGCGATGTGCACGAAGGCGGGCACGGTGCCGCAGTGGTACATGAACACCCCTGGCACCGAGGCAACGAAGCTGAAGGTCTTCGACTTGCCCGCCATCACGTCGCTGAAGGCGAGGTTGGGCGCAACCTGGGCTGCATGGAAGTCGACCGAGTGCAGCATCGGACCGTTGTTCGTCAGCGTCACCTCGACGCGCTGCCCTTCACGGACGTGGATAACAGGGCCCGGAGCCGTCTTGCCGAACGTCCAGGCCTCGTAGCGGATCCCGGGGGCGATCGAAACGACTCCGTGCCTCATGGACAGGTGGACGCGGGCCACCGGTCCAGCCGGCGCCGCCGCGAGCTCGGCCGGGTACGCCTTGTGTGCCAGTGCGAGCGCGTCCGCGTTCGCGGGCGCGATCCCCGCGAAGCTCGGACTCGCGTAAGACCCCTCCTTCGAGGCGGCACCGCTCATCCCAGGCATCGCGCTCATCCCGGGCATCGGCGACATCGCCCCACCGGCTGAGGCCGACTTGGCGGCCGCCTGTGCGTCGCTTCGCGCGTCGTCGGCAGACGCAGCAAGCCACGCAACGAGCGGGATCATCACGCCAACGGCCAGGCCAAGGAAAAGTGCGAGCAGCTTGAGCGCGACGGTCGAGCCATGCTCGGCCTGGGGGCTCCGATAAAGCGCCGGCTGCGCCGGCAGGTGGGTGGAAGCTGTGTCCGCCATCGTTTTCTCCTTTGGTCTTATTTACGACGAACGTAGGAGAAAAGGTCACTCAAGGCGTCGGCATGCTCTCGGATCCGGCTTGCGGCCTTCTACTGATCCCTCGTGCCCTGGCCTGTCTTACTCTTGAAGGACGTGGGAGAAACGACCGTCCATCGGGCGCTCGCCGACGAACGGCGGACTCGCATCGTCGAGGAGCTGCGGCCCGCCCGAGGCGGCCTCGACGTCCAGGAGCTCGCGCATCGGCTCGGGCTCCACGAAAATACGGTGCGGTTCCATCTCGGCGTGTTGGTTGACGCGGGCCTGGTCGGGTCGCGCCCGGGCGAGCGATCGGCCCCCGGCCGACCGAGGATCCTGTACAGCCTGCGGCCCGCCGCTGTGGCGGAACCACGCGACGAGCACCGTCTCCTGGCGGCGATCCTCGCCGGAACGGTGGCCCAGCGTGAAACCGGGCCGCGGGAGGCCGAGGAGGCCGGGCGCGCCTGGGGCCGCTACCTCGTGCGGCGACCGCTACCACTCGTGCGCGTCGGCGACGAGGAAGCGACGAAGGAAGTCGTGGGGCTGCTCGACCAGCAAGGTTTTGCGCCGGAGGCGGTCGCTGGTGAGATCCGGATGCGGCGCTGCCCCTTCCACGAGCTTGCCGAGACCCACCCCGATGTCGTCTGTGCGGTCCATCGCGGCCTGATCTCGGGTGCGCTCGGCGAGCTCGGGAGCGAGCTCGAGGTCGAGCAGCTCGACATCTTCGTCGAGCCCGATCTGTGCATCGCCCGGCTGCGGCCGGCCGGCTAGGCGAGCTACGTCAGCGTGTACTCGGGTCCGGAGCCGCCTTCAGCCGGGGTCAACCGGCCGCCCTTCGCCGTGATCGCGCCGCACTGGACGCAGTTCGACGCAGTCACCTCGACCCCACCCTCCTTCGGCTCGTAGACCTCCGCCGGGCACATGCGCGTCCACAGCTCGGCGAGCTCGGCCGGTACCTCCGTCTGCACGCGGATGTGACTCGGCGCGTCGTCCCGCGTCTTGTTCCCACTCAGGAAGACCGACGAGAGCTTGTCGAAGGTGAGCTTGTTGTCGGGGGGCGGGTAGCTCCGTGACCGGTCGGTGCGGATCAGCTCCTGGTCAGCGTCCGGCTCGGCGCCGGCATCCCCGGGAGGAAACCTGCCGCGGCTCGCCGTCATCGTGCCGGCCAGGGCGCCGCCGACCACCAGGCCGCGACCGAAGGCCTGGCGCATGTTCCGGACCTGCTCGAGATCGCGCCACACAAAGCTCTGCCTGACCGCCTCGTCATAGGAGGCAAGCGCGCCTCGCCGGCCCACGGCCTCGCCGCGCTGGAGCGCCGCAAATGCGGCCTCGGCTGCGAG
>DATFXA010000223.1:0-2524 GCA_035258645.1 Gaiellaceae bacterium | reverse complement strand
GGCCTGCGTGACGAGAGCCTCGCCGCGCTCGTCGAGCATCCGGATCCCGACCGCGTCGAGCCCCAGCAGCTCGGTGAAGGTTCGCACGAGCGTCTCGAGCGTCGTCTCGAGCGAGAGGCTCTGCGCGAACGTGCGTGAGATCTCGTAGAGGGAGCGAAGCGTCCGCGACGTCTGCTGCTCGGCCTCGAGCGCCTCTCGACGCTCGGCGTCGCGTTGCTTCAGCTGCTCGTGCAGGCGCGCATTCTGGACCGCGACGGCGAGCTGGGCGGCGAGCGCAGTCACGAGAGCGAGCTCGTCCTGTGTCAGCGTCCTCCCGCTCGGAAGGTAGAGGGCGAGCAGCCCGATCAGGTCTTCGCGGACGCGAAGCGGGAGCCCGACCGCCGACTCGATGCCCGTCTCGGTCAGCTGCTCGCGGACCGAAGCCAGGCGCAGGTCGCTGCCTGCATCGTCGATCAGTATCGCCTCGTGTCCTCGCAGCGAGCCTCTGGCGAGCTCGATCAGGCGCTCGGCCACTCGTGCGTGCGGCCCTACCAGGCCGCGCCCGGCAGCCTCGAGCAATCGATCCTCATCGGGCTCGAGCAGGTAGACGGCGAGCCGTTCTGCGCCGAACAGCTCGGCGACCCGGTCGATCGCAGTCTCGAGCGTGTGGGCCAGCGAGAGCTGGGCGATTGCCTGGCCGACGACGGCGATGAGCGCCCGGCTCCGCTCGAGCTCAACCGCTTGCCCGTGTGCCTGCTCGCTCGAGCGGAGAGCATGGGCCGCCCGGGCAGAGAACGTCGTTAGTGCGTCGAGCACCTCGTCGGAGGGAACGAGCGGCTCTTCGAACCGGAGCTGCAGAGCACCCAGGGGCGGCTCGCCGAGCATCAGCACCCACGAGCCCGACGTAACCGTGAGGGGCGTCCGCGCCGCCAGCGCCTCGACGACGTCGCGTTCATCGACTTCGTCGCCGCGGAAGGCACCGGCGACATAGGGCTCGAGGTCGTCGCCGAGCCGCCAGACGACTGCGCGGTCGGCACCGCTCCCTTGCGCCGCCACCCGTGCGATCTCCTCGGCGGTGCGGTACTCGTCCAGACCTGTGGCGAGCGCATCGCCGCCGAGGCGCAGCAGATCGCGGCCCGTGAGCGCCGGAGTACCCTTGCCGTTTCCGTCGAGTTCCGAGAGCGCGAGCGCGGCGTGCTCTGCCGCCAGTCGCGCAAGAGCTTCTTCCTCGGCAGTCAGGGGCTGCACGTGCCGGAAGACCTCGAGCCGCCCGAGAACGTGGTCCCCGAGTGCGATCGGCACGGCGAACGCAACCTCGAAGCCGAGCCGGCGCCCCGTCGCAAGCAAAGCGTCGGCGTCGGCAAGAGGGGCTGCACGCGAGCCCTGCAACTCGGCTGCAACGGAGGTCGACGAAGCCGAGACCGCACGGGCCTCGAGCCAATCGCCGCTTTCGCCCACGACCCGGACCACGGCGACCTCAGCTCCGACGGCCGCGACCGTCGCTCCGGCGATCGCCTCCAGCGCGTCGTCGAGAGAGTCGCCGGCGGTCAGCCGCCTGAGAGCGCCCGCGAGCGCTTCAAGCGCCGCGGCGCCGTCGCTCACCCCCGTCGTTTGACCCGGGTCGATGGTCATCGCCCCCCACCCCAAAGTATGTCGAGAGGCGGGGAGAGCCGCCGAATCCTGCCGGTCGGGCCACTACACTTCTGCGGATGGCGGAGCCCGCGAGGAAGACGCCGCCGGACGTTCCCGTCTACGACCCGGGAGTCGTCCGCAAGGAATATCGACGCCAGCGGGCGCGGCGTGAGGCTCGGCTGCGGCGCACTCGCGCGCGTCGCGCGGCCAACATTCGCTTCTGGCTGATCGTGTTCGCCCTGCTGGCGCTCAGCGTCTATCTGAGCATCGCCATGTGGCATCAGGTGCAGAGGCTGTTTGGGCTCTAGAGTCTCAAGGATGCCTCTGCCGAGGCGCGGGCGAAGGGTTGCCACGGCGCAAGCTGCCAGGACTCGCAACCGCACATCGCACATGGTGGGAGCTCCTTGCAAACCGTGATTGCGTACCCGCAGTCCACGCAATGGAACTCGCCTTTCACATGATCCCCGGCGGCGGACAGCTCGCTCGTGTCGTCGCGGCCGGCAGCGATGGTCGGACCTTTGCGGGGCGCGCTCATTCCAACCCTTCGATCGGCAACACCGGAATCAAACCACGAAGATGCACATACTTCCAGCATGGCGAGTGAGGAACCCCTTCCCCCCGGCGGCGTAAGTCGCCGGCCCGCGGACCGGATCCCCGCGATGGCGGGCGGCGCAACCGCGGTCGGCGAGCGAGCGACCTGGATTTCCGGTCTCGTCCTCAGCATCTCCGTCTTCACCGACTGGTACGCGGGCTCAGGGGCTGTGGGGCCGACGATCGCCGTGATCGGCTGGCATACCGGGACGCTCGGAAAGCTCGTCTTCTTCATCGGTCTCGCTGTGATCGCGCTCGTCGCGCTCCGCGAGGCCGGGATCGAGCTGCCGCCGACCATTCCGGAGAGCCTGGTCGTGATCGC
>DATFXA010000222.1:0-2120 GCA_035258645.1 Gaiellaceae bacterium | reverse complement strand
GAGGTCGAGCTCCGCATGCTCTCGTACGCGCACGCAAACGAGCTCTTCTATGCAGCAATCGAGGCGACGGAGGAGGCGATCCTGAACGCGCTCCTCGCCGCCGAGACGATGACCGGCCGCGACGGCAATACGGTCTACGCGCTCGAGCCGGAGGTGCTGGTCGAGACGCTGGCGCGGCTCAATCCGTCGAGTACTTAGGCTGAACCTTCTCGCCGCGGATGGCGGCGACGGCGTTGTTGGCCGCGATCGCGGCCTCGCCCATGCCGATCGTGATCAGCGTGATCTTGCCCGGATAGCCTGCGACGTCTCCCGCCGCGTAGACGCCCGGCAGGTTCGTCAGGCAGGTCATCGGATCGATCTTGATCTGGCGCTTGCCCTCGAGCTCGAGGCCCCAGTCGGCGATCGCGCCGAGGTGGGAGTGGAAGCCGAGCAGCGTGATCAGCGCGTCGCAGTCGACCTGCTCGATCTCGCCGCTCTTCGTGTTCTCGACCGTGACGGCACTGATGTGGCCGTCGCCGTGGACCCCGCGCACCTCGTAGGGCGTGAGGATCTTGACCCGACCCTCGCTCTCGAGCTGCTTGGCCTCGTTGACCGACGTCTCGAGCGCTCGAAAGTTGTCCCTACGGTGGACGAGCGCGATTGGGTGCTTGGCGGTGTCCTGCAGGCCGAGCGTCCAGTCGAGGGCGCTGTCACCGCCGCCGACGATCACGCACGTGCGGTCGCGGAACACGTCCTTCTCGCGGACGAAGTAGTGAAGGCCCTTGCCCTCCCACGTGTCGATGTCGTCGATCCCGAGCTTGCGCGGCTCGAAGGCGCCGTGGCCGGCGGTGATGATCAGGGCACGGCTTAGGAAGGGGCCGCCCTTGTCCGTGGTCACCGAGAGCAGCTCTTCACCGTTTTCGTTCAGGTGCTCGAGCGTCTGCACCTCCTCGCCAAGCCGTACCTCGGGGTCGTACTGAAGCCCCTGCTCCGCACAGAGGTCGACGAGCGCCTGGCCTTGGATCTTCGGGTAGCCGGCGACGTCGTAGACGTGCTTCTCGGGATAGACAGCCGCGACCTGGCCGCCGATCTGCTCCAGGCTCTCGACGATCCGAACGGACGCGTCGCGGTGGCCCGCGTAGTACGCGGCCGCGAGGCCTGCCGGACCGGCGCCAAGAATGGTGATGTCGACGACGTCGCTCACGCCGCCAAAATGCTACTCGGGGCTACGTAGCGTGCGGGGCGACCTGGGGGGTCGTGGTGACAGCGCGAGCGGCGCGCCATTGCTGGCCGGTCAGCCAACCTACAAACGCGAAGATGACAAGGGCGTTGAGCCCGTGCAGGATGCCGACGCCGTGCGCCGACTCGCTGATCCACGCGAGCACGATCTGGAGCGCGACCAACAGGGGGACGGTGAGTGAGAGCAGGATCTGCCTCCTCCCGAGCCGGGCAAGGAGAGAGAGCAACAACAGGAGGACGGCGCCGAGGAAGATCAGGTAACCGAAGCCGGTGTGGAAGCCGAAGCCGTGGTCGAAGGCCTTCTCGCTGATCAGCTTGCTTTCGTCCGAGCCCGATTGGTCGCCGAGTTTCTGGGCCGCATAGAAGGCCCCGTACGCCGCGCCGGCGATCTGGGCGATGACGGCCAGCCACAGGATCGTGATCCAGTAACGGTAGATCGCTCTCAGTGCGTTCAAGGTCGCTCCTTGATCGTCGAGGACGAAACGAGGTTAGAACGGAGTCCGGTCGGATTCGGTTGCGCGATCAGACGCAGTCACCGGTTGCGAACCCCTGGTGCCCGCGGCCCGGCTGGCACTTCTGCGTCCGCTGCATGGAGACGAGGCGCCAGCCGTCGCCTTGCGGCTGATAGCGAAGGACCGTCTTCACCGCCGCGACCGAGTCGTCCGCCAGCCCTTCCTGCAGGACAGTAACGGTGGTCGGGCCACCGCCCTCCGGCGACGACTGGGACGACGTCGAGACCCGCACCGCCTGGGTCTCGCCGCCGTTGATATGCGCGAGCGCGAGCTCCGTCGGGGAGCGGTTCGCGGGCGCCGAGACCGAGACTGTTCTTGTCTTGGTCGACCCGCAGGCTGAGAGAAGAGCGGCGGTTAGTGCGAGCAGCCCGAGCCGCAGCCAGCGGCGGC
>DATFXA010000221.1:0-5184 GCA_035258645.1 Gaiellaceae bacterium | reverse complement strand
CCCGCCGGGTACTACGGCTACGAGGGGCCGCCGCGGCGGTCGCGCTCGCTCTGGCCGTGGCTGCTCGTGGTGCTTCTTCTCGTCGGTGCCGGATTCGCGGCCTTCTTCGCCTACGGGAAGATCCGCGACGAGCTGAATGCGAACAAGCCGGTCGCGGTGCCGTATGTCGTCGGCCTCCAGCAGCAACAAGCGGTCAAGAAGATCACCGACAAGGGACTGAAGGCGAAAGTCGTGACCGGCTTCAGCCAGTCCTACCCGGACGGCACGGTGATGCGCCAGAGCATCGACGGGGGCGAGAAGACCGACAAGGGCAACACCGTCGTGCTGACGGTCTCGCACGGGAAACCGAAAACGACCGTCCCGGACGTGGTCGGCAAGACGCAGAGCGACGCGGTCGCCGCGCTGACCTCTGCGCATTTGAAGGTCTCCGTCTACCACGTCTACTCGTCCGAGAGCCCGGACACCGTCACCGGCCAGAACCCGCCCGCCGCCAGCCGTGTGTTCTGGAACACGAGCGTCCGGATCAACGTCTCGCAAGGCGCCAAGCAGATCGAGATCCCGAACGTGGTCGGCCAGCCCTACGCGAGCGCCCGGTCGGCCTTGCTCGGGGCCGGCCTGAACGCGACGAAGACGTTCGTCGACTCGAACCAGCCCGCGGACACCGTGGTCGCGCAGTCGCCGGGCGCAGGCACGCGAGTGGGCTCCGGGACGACCGTGACCCTCAGCGTTTCACGCGGCTCCACCGCGACGACGCCAGTACCCGACGTCAGCAACCAGGACGAGCCCACGGCAAAGGCGATCCTGGCGGGCTCCGGCTTCAAGGTGAAGACGGTCAAACAGCCGGTCACCGACCCGGGCGAGCAGGGAATCGTGATCAGCCAGCAGCCCGGAGGCGGCACGAGCGCCCCGTCGGGCTCGACGGTGACGATCTTCGTCGGCGACTACACGGGCACGACGATCCCCGTGCCGTGAGATTGGGCTCGAAAGCGGCGAAAAGACTGCGCGTCGCGGTGCTCATGGGCGGGCGCTCCAGCGAGCACGACATTTCGGTCGCCTCGGCGCGTTCGGTGCTGGAGTCGTTGGATCCCGAACGCTACGAGGCGGTCACTGTCGAGATCGACCGCGAGGGGAAGTGGGAGCTCGAATCTGGCCAGGCGCGCGCTTTGGACCCGGGCGGCGCCCCGGTCGGCGAAGGTGAGGGCGGCACCGCCGTCGAGACGATGCCGATCCCGACCGCGAGCGTACCCGCGACCCTGGCGGACGTCGATGTCGTCATCCCTGTCCTGCACGGCCCGTTCGGCGAGGACGGCACCGTCCAGGGGCTGCTCGAGCTGGCGGGCGTCCCCTACGTCGGCGCCGGCGTACTCGGCTCGGCGCTGGCGATGGACAAGGACCTGTTCAAGGCGGTAATGCGCGACTCACAGATCCCCGTGACGCAGAACATCACCCTGCGCGAGGGAGACGAGCCCGGCAACCCGTTCGGCTACCCCGTCTTCGTCAAGCCGGCGCGGCTCGGCTCGTCCGTCGGGATCACCAAGGTACACACGAGTGAGGAGCTCGGGCCGGCCGTTGAGCTGGCCTTCCGGCACGACGAGAAGGTGCTGATCGAAGAGTTCGTCGATGGAATCGAGGTCGAGTGCGGCGTCCTCGGCTCGAACAGAAATCCGATCGCGTCGCTCCCGGGCGAGATCGTCTCGCACGGCTTCGACGCACCCGACTGGTACGACTACTCGGCCAAGTACGACGAGGGCGGGATGGACCTGATCGTCCCAGCGCGGATCTCGAAAGAAGAGACCGAGCGCGTCCAGCGGCTGGCGGTCGAGAGCTTTGTCGTCTCCGAGTGCGAGGGAATGGCCCGGGTCGACTTCTTCGTGCGCAAGAACGGGGTCGTGCTCGTGAATGAGCTGAACACGATTCCCGGCTTCACCGCGACGAGCGTCTACGCCAAGCTGTTCGAAGCCTCCGGGATTCCTTATGCCGAGCTGCTCGACCGGCTGGTCGAGCTTGCGCTCGAGCGCCACGAGCGCCGCTCGCGGCTGCAGTTCTAGTCGAGCTTATTGAGCCCGGATCTCGTCGATCCGGACCTGGGCGTTGTCGCCGAGGCTGGTGATCCAGAGCAGGAAGTAACGCCCGCCGCCGCTCAGGCCGAAGCTCGCCTCGGTCGTGGCGATCGTCTTCGAGCCGGCGACGGTGTGGAACGGGCCGGTCGGTGTGTCTCCGGCCTTGATCTCCGCGGTGAAGCCCGGCGTGTCGGTGACGAGCGACATGGTCTTCGGCGAGACGGCGCTGCTCGCGCCGACGACGATCCCCACTCCCTGCTTCGTGAAGCTGCTGTAGTGCTCGGTCATCCAGGGCGTGGTGTTGTTCCCGTCGATCGCGGCCGAGGCAGCCTCGTCGTGCTCGCGTCCGTCGCCGAATGGGTCGTAGGCAGCAGCGCTGGTGAAGTGAACCGGCCCGCTCGGGTGGGGCGGAGCGCCGCCGGAGCTGCCGCCGCCGGTGTCTTGAAGCAGGATCGCGCCGGCGAGCCCACCGATCACGGCGGCGAGGCCGACGCCGAGCAGGACGAACGGCCAGATGCTCCACCGCCTCTGCTTGCGCGCGGGCGTACGTGACGCCTGGCGCGGACGCATACGCGGCGGCACCACGACCGTGGCCCCTTCGTTGCCGTCGAGGTCCTCGTGGCAGGCCTCCAGCTCGGCGGCGAACTCGGGCATCGAGTCGAACCGCTCGGCGTGATCCTTCGCCATCGCGGTCTGGACCACCCAGTCGAGTCGCGGCGGGACGTCGGGCCGAACGTCGCGAACACTCGGCACGGGGTCGTTGACGTGTTGCATCGCGACAGCGACGAAGTTGTCGCCCTCGAAGGGAACCTCCCCGGCGAGCAGCTCGTAGATCACGCAGCCAAGCGAGTAGACGTCGGTCTGCTCGTCGACAGGTTGCCCACGTGCCTGCTCGGGCGCGATGTAGTTGCTCGTGCCCATGACTGTGCCGGTGATGGTCATTCCGTCGACGTCGACCGCGTGGGCGATCCCGAAGTCCGTGACCTTGGCGCGACCGTCGCCGTCGAGAAGCACGTTCTGGGGCTTGACGTCACGGTGGACGAGCCCGTTTTCGTGCGCGAACGACAGCCCGCGTGCCACCTGGAGCGCCAGCTCGATCGCCTCGCGCGGGCTGACCGGACCCTCCTGCGTCATCAGCTCCTTCAGGTTCATCCCGTCCACGTACTCGAAGACGATGAACTGCCGCCCGTCCTGCTCACCGCGGTCGATTACGGTGACGATGTTCGGATGCGCCAGCTGCGCGACGGCCCGGGCTTCACGGCGAAACCGCTCGACATAGGCGTCGTCGCGCGTGAACTGCTCGTGCAGGATCTTGAGCGCTACCGTCCGCTCGAGCAGCCGGTCGTGAGCCCGGTAGACACTCGACATCCCGCCTGAGCCGACGAGCTCCTCCAGGTCGTAGCGACCTGCAATCAGTTCCCCGACCACTCGCTGAAGGATGCCCGGACCGGCGAACCGCGGTGGCTAGAGATTGAGCCGGCGCCAGGTGCGGCCGCCGTCGCGGGTGATGTACGGAATGCCGTGGAAGTCGGACGCAGCCGCGACTCGCGCGTTCAGCGCCACGGGCGCGTAGAGCCGCCGCGCGAGTCGGTGGCTCAGCCAGTGGCGACCGCCGTCGCGCGTCACGTGCACTGCCGGATTCGTGCCCGCGGTGAGCAGCCAGCTCGTCGAGGCGGAGGCCGCGGCGAGCACGAACTGGGGAAAGACCCCCGGCACCGAGCCGGGCAGCGTGGCGAGCAAGCGCCAGCTGCGACCTTTGTCGCCGGTTCGGTAGAAACCGATCACAGGCTTGGCGCTTCCATACTGGCCTGCAAGCACGCCTTCCCGGCCGAAGAAGCGGGGAGCAGTGAGGATGACCAGTCGCCCGGCGTAGCCGGCCGGAGCTGGTAGCGGCTGAATCTCCCAGCTCATGCCGCCGTCGACCGTCCGCAACAGGCGTTGGCCGGCGAGCCAGCCGAGTGTGGGGCTCGCGAACGCAACTTTCCCCCCGTATGTAGCGAGCTTCGCAACGAGCCGCCACGATCGGCCGCCGTTTGTCGTGCGGTAGACGCGCGAGTTCGGGCCGCTCGGCTCGTTTTGGAGCACCCATGCCCGGGTCTCGCTGTCAACGTCGAGCGAGAAGTTCGCTCCCCCGGCACAAGAGTGAGCGTGAAACGAGTAGGCCTTCCAGCTCCGCCCGGCGTCGGAGGTGCGGTAGACGGATCCTCGCCCGGTCGAGCAGTCGCTCGAGATCAGCCAGCCGCCTGATCTCAGAAACGACACCGCGTCGATCGCCCTGAAGGAGGCCGTCTGTACAGCGCCGCGCGGCGTCACCTGGCGCCAGCTGTGCCCGTCGGCGGTGACGTAGACGTTCCTTCCCGTCCAGAGAACGTACTCGCGACCGGAAACGCCATCCGCGGCCGTCGCGAGGACCAGGAACGCGACCGCTGCGCAGCCGACGCGAGCGAGCGCCTTCATGGGGGGACTGTATCGGGCTAGCTCAGGACGGAATCGAGCGCGTTCTCCCAGACGCCGAGAGCTTCGTCGAGCTCGGCGTCGGTGAGGACGAGCGGAGCCAGCACCCGGATGCAGTTCATGTAGATGCCGGACTTGAGCAAGAGCAGACCGCGCGCAGCCGCCGCCTCGACGACCGCAGATGCGGTGTCGGCGTCCGGCTCCTTGCTGATGGGCTCCTTGACGAGCTCGATTGCGAGCATCGCCCCGAGTCCGCGGACGTCGCCGACCTGCGGCCAGCGTTCCTGCCACGACTCCATACGCGCTCGAATCATTTCGCCGAGCTGCGCCGCGCGCTCACTCACGCCCTCGTCTTCCATGACGTCGAGTACCGCCAGCGCCGCCGCTTGGGCAACCGGGTTGCCGACGTACGTGCCCCCAATGGCGGAGTCGTCCGGGGCGTCCATGATCTCGGCCTTGCCGATCACTCCCGAGAGCGGCAGGCCCGCTGCGATCGACTTCGCAATCGTGATCAGGTCGGGCTCGATCTCGTAGTGCTCGATCGCGAAGAGCTTGCCGGTGCGCCCAAAGCCGGTCTGGACCTCGTCGACGACCATGACGATCCCGTGCTCGTCGCAGAGCCGGCGGACGCCGTCGAGGAACGCCTGCGGGGCGACGACAAAGCCGCCCT
>DATFXA010000220.1:0-5000 GCA_035258645.1 Gaiellaceae bacterium | reverse complement strand
ACGCTCAAGAAGGAGTACTCGGCGGTCTTCGGGCTGTTCCGGTACTGCGTCCTGACGCAGGACGCCACGTACCTCTGCAACAAGCTCGACCTTCAGTACGTCCCGCAGCCCAGCTATCCGTTCTTCCACCTACGGATGGAGGACGTTTGGGTCTGGGACAAGAACAGGCCGACCCGGATCATCCCGCGCGCCGAGGTCTACACCTCGAGCGACGTGACGGTCGAGGAGCTCCGCGGCGAGGGCGACGAGCCCACGCTCACTGCGCAGGATCTCGCCGAGCGGATCGGCGAGCCTCTCTCTTCTGACGACGAGTCGGCGGCCTAGGACGCGCGAGCGTTCAGTCGCTCCTCGAAGCGCTGGCGCAGCTCCTCGCCCGTGTGCAGTATCGCCAGATAGCGGGGTCGCCGCGGCGGCAGCCTGACGACCTTGACGTCGTTGCCCCGGTCGCCATGGCAGCGTGCGTACGCCTCCGCTTCGGCCAGCGGACGCGTGCGCCGGCGACGGCGACGCATGCGCAGGAAGGCCATCTGCCTGGCGACTCTAGTGGGATAGCCTCGCGTTTTCCATGGCCGGACTGCTCGCAGTCGACGTCGGAAACACCCAAACAGCGCTCGGGCTCTTTGAGAACGGCGAGCTGACCCGGCGCTGGCGGCTCGCCACCGAGCCCCAGCGAACGGGCGACGAGCTGGGGCTTTTTCTCGGAGGCTTGCTCGATCTCAGCTCCATCGAAGGCATTTCGCTCGCCTCGACGGTCCCGTCACTGGTTCGCTCCTACGAGGAGCTCGCGACCGGTGCCGGCGTGACGTTGCTCGTCCTGGGCCCGGGAACGAAGACCGGGATACCGATTCGCTATGACGATCCGCGGGAGGTCGGCCCAGACCGGATCGCGAACGCGGTTGCCGCACGGGAGCGCTACGGAGCGCCGGCGATCGTGGTCGACTTCGGCACGTCGACGAACTTCGACGTCGTCTCCCCCGGCGGTGAGTACGTGGGCGGAGTCCTCGCGCCAGGGATCGAGGTTTCGATGAACGCGTTGTTCGAGCGGGCGGCCCGCCTCGTCAAGGTTGACTTCGTCGCGCCGGAGACGGCGATCGGAAAGACGACCGAGTCCGCCCTCCGCTCAGGGCTCGTGTACGGCTTCGCCGGCCAGGTGGACGGCATCGTCGAGCGGATCCGAGCCGAGCTCGGCGCTCCGGACGCCCCCGTCATCGCGACAGGTGGCCTGGCTGAGCTGATCGCGCCGCACGCACGAACGGTAGGCAGGGTGGATCCTTTCCTCACTTTGGAAGGCTTGAAGCTGGTTTGGGAGCTCAACGCTTCGTAGCGCCGGTTCTCGTCGCCGAGGCGGGCTTTGCCCGGCTCGGCTCACGCACGCTTGGGATACGCGAAAAACCGCTCAAGTCGTCATGGCACCGGCGGAGCCGGTGCCGGACTTGAGCGGTCAACCGCCGCCGTAGATCGAGATCGGCAAGTCGAGCAAGACCTCCTCGCCCTGTGGGAGCGTCTCCTCCAACCGGGCCAGCACGAAGCGCGCACCAGGCGCGGCGGCCAGGAGGCGTGCCTCGACGTCCGCAATCGCCGGCAGCTGGGTCAGTTCGGCCTTGAACGCGCGCGGAAACCGCCCACGGCCGAGGTACCAGCCGTAGAACTTCTTCAGGAACCCCGTCGCCCGGTGCTCGCCGAGCTCGCGAACGGTCTCGCGCATGAACAGGATCAACTCGGCGACGACCTCTTCGCGAGACGGCTCGGCCGCCTCGCCGTCGAGGATCTCCCGCAGCCCCCACGGGTTTCCCTGCGCCGCGCGGCCGACCATGACCGCGGCGGCGCCGGTCATGGCGAGAACGGACTCCGCGCGTACGCGCGACGTGATGTCGCCGGACGCGACGACGGGCACGTCCACGAGTGACACGAGCTCGGCCGTCAGGGTGTGGTCGGCGGAGCCCGTGTACATCTGCTTGGCCGATCGGGGGTGGAGCGTCAGCGACGCCGCACCCGCCTCGACCAGGCGTGGCCCCAGCGAGAGGCATGCGCGCGATCCGTTCTCGAGCCCTCGCCTCAATTTGACCGTGACGGGCACGGAGACGGCCGAGGCGACCGCCTCGACGACGCGGCAAGCCCGGTCGGGCTCGTCCAGCAGGGTCGCCCCGGCTCCGGTCTTCGTCACCTTCTTGACCGGGCAACCGAAGTTGATGTCGACGATGTCCGCTCCGGCCTGCTCGACCATCACGGCGGCCTCTGCCATGACCGACGGCTCGGAGCCGAAGATCTGCACCGCCAGTGGGCGTTCGTCGGCCGCGATGCGCAAGTAGCCGAGCGTGCGCTCGTTTCCGTGGTGGAGACCGGCGCAGGAAACCATTTCGGAGCAGACGAGCCCGGCCCCGAAGCGGCGGCCCTGGCGTCGAAATGCTTGCACGCTTACGCCTGCCATCGGGGCCAGAACCAGGCGGCTTGGGATCTCAACCGGCCCGATGTGCCAGGCGTCGTGAAGATTTACCTGCATAGAGCGTCAATCCTAAATGTCGCGGATGTTGCGACCGCCTGACTGTATAGCTACTATTCCCGCCCGCGACGGCGCGACAGCGCCGCGCTTTTCTTTCGGAAAGGGCAAGTTGTGAAGGAAGTCATCCTCACTCCAGAGGGATACAAGAAGCTTCAGGCGGAGATCGAGCACCTCTCCAACGAGAAGCGGCGCGAGGTCGCGGATCGGATCCGGATCGCGCGGGAGTTCGGCGACATTGCGGAGAACGCCGAGTACGACGACGCCAAGAACGAGCAGGCGCTGCTCGAGCATCGGATCGCGACGCTCGAGGAGCGGCTCCGCGACGCAAAGGTGATCAACAAGAAGGACGTCGCAAAGGACGTGGTCTCGGTCGGCTCGAAGGTCAAGCTGCGCGACGTCACGGGCAAGCAGACGGTCGAGTACCACATCGTCGGCTCGGCTGAGGCGAACCCGGCGCAGAACAAGCTCTCGAACGAGTCGCCGGTCGGCAAGGCCATCATCGGGCACAAAAAGGGCGAGACGGTCGAGGTGAGCGCGCCCCGAGGCTCGATGAAGTACAAGATTCTGGAAATCAAGGCCGCCTAGGCCACCCAGGTCTCATCGATCACACGGAGCCAGTTCGCGTGCGCGAGCTTGGTTACCTGCACCTCGTCGTACCCGCGGTCTCGTAGCGCGTCGGCGACCCGCTGAAGACCCGACGCGTCGCCGAGCTCGCTCAGCATGACCGCGCCGTCGAAGTCGGAGCCGAAGCCGACGTGGTCGATGCCGATCCGGCCGACGACGTAGTCGACGTGATCGATCACCCGCGCGAGCGGGACGTCCGGGTCGATGCCTCCGGCCTCGGTCAGCATGCCGGCGTGGTAGGTGACGCCGACGATGCCGCCGGAGTTGCCGATCGCGTCGATCTGCGCGTCGGTGAGATTGCGCGAGTTCGCCGAGAGCGCATGCGCGTTCGAGTGGCTGGCCACGAGCGGCGCCTCGGAGAGCTCCGCGACGTCCCAGAAGCCGCGCTCGTTCAGGTGCGAGAGGTCGATCAGGATCCCGAGGTCGTTGCACCCGGCGACGAGCCGGCGCCCGGCAGGTGTCAATCCTTCGCCGATGTCCGGCGTCGACGGAAACCTGAACGCGACCCCGGTCGCGAACGCGTTCGGCCTGCTCCAGACGAGCCCGACGGAGCGCAGGCCGCGCTCGTAGAGCTCGCCGAGGTTGCCGAGCCCGGGCTCGATCGGCTCGGCGCCCTCGAAGTGCAGGATCGCCGCCAGCGGCCCGCCGTCGATCGCTTCCTGGACCTCTCCGAACGAGCGGGCGACGCGCACTCCGTCTCGCGCGGGCAGCTCGTGGAGCAGCTCGACCATCGCGCCGGCCTGACGTACTGCATGGTCGGTCGGGATCGGCCCGGCGAGCGGCACGGCGTACGGCGGCGTCCGGTCGGGAATCCGGGTGGCCGCCCGTTCCTCCTCGCCCTCGGGCTCGACGAAGATCGCGAAGAAGCCTGCCGCAAAGCCGCCCTCCCGCGCCCGCTCGAGGTCGAGGTGGCCTTCGGGTCGTCTCGCGAGGAACGGCCCTGCCCCTTCGCCGGCCTGGCTCAGAGCGAGCAGAACGTCGTTGTGTCCGTCGATGAACGGGACCGGTCGGCGCGACATCGCGGCGTGACGCTAACGGCTCACGCCGAAAACGTTCGCGCTCGTTAGGCTCGCGCGGCGATGACCCTGCCGAAGCGCTTCCCGGACCGCGACGAGATCGCCGTTGTCCGCGCCGAGGCTGAAAAGCTGGAGCCGGGCGTCGAGGCCACCGACAAGCGCCACGTCGCGGGCCGCGTGATGGCGCGGCGCGAGCTCGGGAAGATCGTCTTCCTCGATCTCGTCGATCGCTCCAGTCGGATCCAGTTGCTCTGCGACACGAGCCGCACGGGGCCGATCCAGTTGGACCTGGGCGACATCGTTGGCGTCACCGGTTCTCCGGCCCGAGCGAAGCGCGGAGAGCCGTCCGTCGCGGTCGACGCGCTCGAGCTGCTGGCGAAGAACCACCAACCCCTGCCGGACACGTTCCACGGGCTTACCGACGTCGAGACCCGCTATCGCCAGCGCTACCTCGATCTGCTGACGAACGAGGAGACGAGGGCCGATTTCGAGCTGCGGACCCGAATCGTCAGCGCCGTTCGACGGCACCTCGACGAGCTTGGCTTCCTCGAGGTCGAGACGCCCGTCCTGCAGCCCCGCTACGGCGGCGGATTCGCCGAGCCGTTCGTGACGCACTACAACGCGCTCGACGCCGACTACTACCTCCGGATCGCGACCGAGCTCTACCTGAAGCGGCTGATCGTCGGCGGGCTGGAAAAGGTCTACGAGATCGGCAAGGACTTCCGCAACGAGGGCATGTCCTACAAGCACGCGCCCGAGTTCACGATGCTCGAGTGGTACGAGGCCTACACGGACTACCGCGACCAGATGGAGCGTGTCGAGCACTTGATCGACGGCGTCGCCCGCGAGACGACCGGCAA